>CAMZBS010000012.1 GCA_947304695.1 uncultured Prevotella sp. | reverse complement strand
GCTGAGTGAGTAGACCCAGGGGGACTTACTTGTACTTCAAATACCAATTGTCCTCCACCGTGAGGTCTACTGCAGGCTTCTTGTAGGCCAACTTGCGGGCCAACCAGAGCGAACCAAAGTTGGGAACAGCATAGAGTCTGTCGGCATTCTTATGACGGGCCATACGCATCAGGTCATAATAGCGTGTGCCCTCGAAAGCGCACTCCAGCGCATACTCGTCGCACAGCAGGTCTTCAATGGCGTTGATGGTGTCCTGGCGCGTGGTTCCAACCGTTATCTCAGGGAAGTTACGGGCCAGTTCCTTCATCTTCATGCCCACGATCGTGTCGAGGCGATAAGGCGTGTGAATAGAGTCAGTACCATTGAAGTCGCGCGTCATGCCGGCACCATGCATGTGGATGCCGAAATAGGCAGCGGCACCAAAGCGCTCCAGGTTGACCTGAGCCAGCAGCGGATAGGTGGTCTGCAGTTTCTGGCGGGTGGCCTCCGTCACATAGTCGGCATTGGTGCCCAGCAGTTGCTGGCCCAGACCGTCCTTCAGGATGGCAAAGGCGGCATCGGGCATGTCAAGGCGGTTCAGGGCCTCGGCCAGGTGCAGCAGCACGGTGCTGGTGCGATAGAGAATGATGTTGCCATTCTCATACTTACGCACCCACATCTTGGTTGAGTCTTCGCCTTCGCCCATGCGCACAATGCTCCTCATGCGCTGGTCGCCCAGCTTGGCCTGCGCCACAGTCTTCCTGGCATTGCTACCCGTGCCAATCACGAAATAGTAATAATCGGTAGAGTCAGACAGTGCCATGTAGGCATCGCTCGGCATCACCTGAATCTGGTCAATATAGGCACCATCTTCGCTGGCAGCCAGTTCGGCCGCAGTGGCATAATAGTTGTAGCCAAACGCCTTGGGCACGTTGGTAATGGCACCCTGCGTGCGGTTCACTGCCATGGGAATATAGGTAATGATGTCGTTCGTGCTGTTGACGGTTGTGAAAATCGAGTTCCAGTCGTATGTGCCACTCACGTTCAGATTGTCGTTGAGCGACCAGTTCGAAGGCAGCGCCGTGGTAGAAATGCCCATGGCATTGCCTCGGCGACTTGTTGCATAGATCGAGAAGAAGTTGGTGGCCACGGCAGGAGCCTGCTTGGTGAAATAGTTCACGTAGTGGCTCACGGCCTTGTCATAGTCGCCACTCTCCAGGTAGAGATCGCCCAGCACCACATTGGCAGGAATCATGAGCAGACGGCTGCTGACGGCCTTGGCAGTATTGCTGCTGCCCGGGGTTCCCACGCTGACATTCAGATTGCCATAGTTGGGCGTGGAAAACGAAGGATAGCGCTGAATGTCCTGCTCCAGATCCTGCACCATGTCGCTGGTGGCCAGGGTGGCTAGGGTGACAGTGCGGCTGGCAGGGAAATTCACAATCTCAGAAATCTTGGTGAGAGGCTCCGTGAAATAGGGCACCTCACGATAGTTGCGCACCAACTGCAGATAGGCCCACAGGCGAATGGCCTTCACGGCGATATATTCGTCTTTCACCATGTTCGTGGCACCGGTATAAAGGGCGGTGTCGCGGTGGGCAATATAGTAGTTGCAGTTGTTGATGACACGATAGTAGCGGTAGATGGAGTCATAGCGATTGGTGGGCGTAGCCGTGAAAGTGGCCAGCTGCGTCAGCATCGTGTCGGTATATTCCTTGTTGGTTTTCACAAGATCGCCGCGCATCTCTCCCTGGAACACATACTGGTCGGCCAGTTCCTGCATGGCTTGCAGAATGCCCACAGCATAGAACAGTGAGTCGGTCTTATGGTTCAGCTCTGGGTCGAACACCTGGCGCTCACTGTCCACATCGAGCATGTCGGAGCAGGAGAACGAACCGCAAAGGGTGCACACGGCCATAAAGATGATTGCTAACTTTTTCATATTTCGTAATTGCTTAATTCGTCATTAAAGATTAATCTTAACGCCGGCCGTGAACGAGCGGCTCTGTGACAGGATGCCGTTGTCGATGCCCTGATAGAACACGCCGTTGCCAATGGAGAACTCAGGATCTGTGCCCAGATACTTGGTCAGCGTGACCAGGTTCTGTGCCTCGGCCCACACCGAAAGGCCCTGCAGCCAGGATGTCCAGGAGCTGGGAACGGGAATCTGGTAGGCCAGGCGCACTGTCTTCAGACGCAGATAGCTGCCGTCCTCAATCCAGCGGTCGCTGAAGCGATTGTTGCCCATGGGATCGCCATAGTTGGCACGGGGCAGCGAAGCCTCCTGACCCTCATAGCGCCAGCGGTTGACCTCGGCCACCTGCTGGTTGTAGAACGTAGAGCCCGAATTGAGCACCGAACGCTGATAGTTGTAGACGTCGTTGCCCAGCGAGTAGTTGAAGCCCACGTTCAGGCTCAGGTTCTTCCAGGTGGCGTTCAGGAAGATGTTGCCGTAAATGTCGGGATTGGGATTGCCAATGATGGTCTTGTCCTTCTGGTCGATCACGCCGTCGTTGTTCTGGTCAACAAAATGCATGTCGCCTGCCTTGAAGAAGTAGGGGTTGCCTGTGTTGTCCCTCATCAGCAGGTAGCCTTCGGGATTCTCGGTTGTGGCAATGCCCACACGGGCTGCTGCATCGTCCTTGAACACGCCGTCGGTTTCATAGCCATAGAACATGGCGATGGGGTTGCCCACCGAGGTCAGGATGTTGTCTTCGCCATAAAGGCTGGTGGTATAGTCGCCGTCGGGCAGCTCCTTCACCTTGTTCACATAGTGGCCCAGCGAAGCACCCAGCTCCAGCGTCCAGTCCTTCGCGGCAACGGGCTTCACCGAGAATGTGGCCTCGAAGCCGGTGTTCTGCAGCTTGCCGCCGTTGCTCCAGTAGTTGTTGATGCCGCCCACGGGATTCGAGAAGCTCTTCAGCGTGAGCAGGTTGCTGGTGTTGTGGATGTAGTAGTCGAAGCCCACGGCCACGCGGTTGTCGAGCAGGAACGACTCGAAGCCAAAGTTCAGCTTCTTCGTGGTCTCCCACTGAATCATGTCGTTACCAATGTTGGTGAGCTGCAAACCGTTGATGATGGAGTTATACTTCACGTGGGTGAAGCTGGTGCGGGCTGCATAGTTGGAGATGTGGTCGTTGCCGCTCACGTCGAAGCCTGCATTCACGCGCAGATAGTTGATTCCTGCATGCTTGGGGAACCAGCTCTCATTGGTGAGCACCCAGCCCAGCTGCACACTGGGGAACAATGCCCACTTCACACCAAAGAGCTTCAGGCCGTCGGCATCCTCGCCGAAACGGCTGTTGGCCTCGGCCAGCAGCGAAAGGGTCACGAAGTAGCGGTTCATGTAGTTGTAGTCCACATTGCCATACCACTGCATGTTCTTCCATGCATCGCTCACACCCTGAATGCCGGGATAGCCATCAAGGCTGAGCTGCGGATTCTTGTCGGGCTGACGCGTTCTGAACTCTGTGTTCAGGTCGCTGTTGTCATAGGAGAAGTAGTTGTAGCGGCCACCCACGAAGGCATTCACGGTGTGGGCACCGAACTGCTTGCCCCAGTCCAGCTGCAGCTTGGCCACGAAGTTTTCCTGCTTGGCAAACATGGAGCCCACAAGAGAGGTGACAGAACCCAGTCCATCAACCTCGAACGAAGGCATGCCCACATTGGGACGGAAGTAGCGCTGAGCATTGCGGTTCAGCGTGTAGCTCACGTCGGCAAGCAGGTTGAAGTCACGGGCAAACTGGTAGGAAGGAGTCACGTGCACATTGAAATAGGTGGTCTCGGCCTTGTTCTTGTTGTCGCCCTCGCCATTCTCGAACAGGGCAACGGGGTTGCCCAGCGAATAGCCGTCGCCCAGCGAAGTGAAGATGTCGTCGGCGTCGGACAGCAATGAGGTGAAGCCACCCCTGCCACCATTGATCAGCGTGTTGTACTGATAAGGAGCCACCAGCGGCGACTTGATGAGTGCCAGGTTGGTGGGCGACGTCACGGTGCCGGAAGCGAGGCTGGCAGGCAGACCATCATCATATAAAGTGGTGTTGGTGCGGGCAATGGAGATGTCGAACTTGGTCTTCAGGTTCCAGAGGATGTTGATGTCGGTGTTGAAACGCACATTCATGCGGTCGAAAGAACTTTCCTTCACCGTCTTGTCGGCCTTGACATAGCCCACCGAGAGATTATACATGCCAATGTCATCGCCACCCTGCACGTTGATGCTGTAGTTCTGGGTGAGCGCCGTGCGATAGACTTCGTCGTTCCAGTCGGTGTTCTGGTGATAAGTCTCATAGTAAGGATTGCCCTCGGCACGGGTCTTGTCGTTCAGGAAATGGAACGTCAGCGCGTCGACGCCCTGGCGCAACTTCTGCTGCTGAATGGCCTGCTGAATGGCGGGCGTGCCCATCAGCTCGGTGGCATAGACGCGATACTGGCTGGCATCCATCACCGAAAGGGTCTTGGGCAGCAGCGTTGCTCCGACAGAAATGTTGGCATCGATGCGGGTGGCCATGGAGTGACCACGCTTGGTCTCGATCAGAATCACACCGTTGCCACCACGTGCACCATACAGAGCTGTGGCGTTCTTCAGCACCGTGACCTTTTCAATGTCGTCGGGCGAAATGTTGGCCAGGATGTTGTTGAACTGTCCGGCATGGAGCGAACTGCGGTCGCGCTGCATGTCCTGCTCAATGCCGTCGATCACCACCAGGGGCTGGGCATCGGCCGTGATGCTGTTCAGACCACGGATGAACATGGAAGCACCGCCCTCAACGGCTGCCGAATGCATGATGGAACGCACGTCGGCTCCCAGCTCGTTGGCTATTTCGTTGTCGACGGTCACTCCAAAGCGGTCGATCTGGGCCGTGCGACGGGCCGTGTAGGTGGTTCCGGTGCCATACATGGCGGCAAACTTGTCGCTCAGCATCTTCACCGCGATGGTCTGTGTGCTGTCGCCAGCCACGACGGCCACCTGCTGTGACATGTACTGCGGAGCAAACACATAGAGCGATGTGGTGAAGGTGGGCACCTTGATCACAAACGTGCCATCCTCTTCGGTCATGGCCGTGTAATGCTCATTGCCCAACGAGCGCAGCTGAACACCGGCCAGGGGACTCTTGGTGGCCACGTCGGTCACCTTGCCCTTCAGGGTCATCATCGGGTAATTGGCCTGTTTCTGTGCAGCACGGGTTGGCTGTTTGATACTGGTCTCAACCTCTTCTTCCTCTTCGTCGTCGGTCTGAGCATAGACGGCAGGAACAGAGAATGCCAGTGCTAATGTGCAGACAAGAAGCCTCAGGCCGCGAGTCTGACAATCATTGAATATTGTTATAGTACGCTTCATGTTCATTGCTTGTTAGATTCTTCATTTTCATCAGTTCTCACGGGCTTCAGCACAATAGAGGCAATGCGAAGGTCGCGGAGATAGGCTGCCAACAGCGGCTTGGAGAAAGCCGAGAAATTGGAAGACACCTTGATGTTGGGACTGATTGTCTTGCCACTTTCGCCCAACTCATAATAAGACACGGGGAAAGTGAAGCGGCCCATATAGACCGAGTCGACCTTGGAGGCATCGTTCTCAAAGGCACGAATGACCAGGCGGTTGCTGGTAGACTCCTTCACATTGAACTTTTCCATGAATGCCTGCATCTGCTCAGGATCTTCGTTCAGGAACTCGTGGTCCTTCAGCTTGCCATCTGCGTCGCAATAGTTCAGCGTGAAGTTCACACGGTTGGGCAGCGAGTCGGCACGATAAGTTGTACCAAACAAAGGCGGCACAAACACGCAATAGAAATCGTAAGTGGTGCTGCGCACGTTGGGCAGGAAGAACGTCAACTCTGGCTTGGCAGTGCCCGACGAGGGCTGTGCCCACAAATAGTTCAGGCTGCCACTTTCGGCATATTCGCCCCAGGCGGGATTCAGGCCCGACACCGTGATGCTGTTAGGTGCAGACGAGTTGCCGTAGCGTGCCAAATTGGACCTGGCACCAAACGACAATTCGGGATTATAAGTATCCTCGGGGGTGAAAGCCAGACTGTCTACGATGCGGGCCACACCGTTGCTCATTTCCACCTTTTCATGCAGATACTGCTGAGCAATGCCCTGAGAGTTGGACAGCAGTCGGCCACGTGTGGTGGCCAGTGTGTCCTTGAACACTGGGTCGGGAGCGCCGTCGTTCTGCAGTTTGGCATTGTAGCCGTTGGTGTTGCTGAACACCAGGTTGCGAAGGATGGCACGCTTCACCAGCGAGTCCTGCAAGGCGGCAGCACCTTTCACGATGGTCTGCGAAACAGGGGTTTTCTCTTCTGTGGTCTTGTCGGCACTGTAGGCTTTGGATGCCACCGTGTTGATATACTTGAAGCAGGGAGCTATGCTGGCGTATGCCTTGGCCCAGGCTTCATTGGTGGGCATGACGAACGTGTAGGTGCTGTCTTCGTTGTCAAGATCGGCATGAATATCGTCTTCCACAATGTTCGACACAATCATGACCGAATCCAGATAGGTCTGCATGCCGTTCACGATAGGACCAACGATCGACGACTTCTCATCGAGCGTCTGGATTTCGTATTTCTGGAAATGATGACGCAGCGAGTCGAGCTGCTTGCCGGCTGACAGCAGGCTGTCGGTCAAGAAGGCATACAGGTTGGGATAATAGTTGGCAGCACCGTCAATCAGGTGCAGCAGTCCGTTGGAGCTGGGCACATTGGCCTCCGTCACACGGTGCTCGTCGAACAGATACTGGCCATCGCCCGCGAAATCGTAACGCTTGCGGTTCAGCATGGTCAGACGCTCGTTCACCGTGCCCAGCGCTGCATGGCCATAGTCGGCCACGTGGTTCTGCACAAACTGTGCCAGCAGGGCCTCACTGCTCAAGCCATCATAGGCTGAGGGTGTAAAAGTGCCGTCGACCGGAGCCCACACCGTGTAATAATGCGACTCGCTCAGTGCCTTGTCGAAGCCGGCCTTGCGCACCAGTTCGGCAAACTGGGTCAGCTGGCCATTCTGCTGAATGTTCTCCCACAGCGTCTGGTCGCTGCCTGGCAGGGAGCCACCGTTGTCGCTCACTTCATTATAGTCGCTGAAGTCGGTGCACGATGTGGCAGCAAGCATGCCTGCCGCCATCATCGTAATTCCCATATATTTTGTTATCTTCATAGAATCAACTGTGTTTATACTTAGTTTCTACTTCATTCACTCTTTTAATACCAGTCTTCGGCATACTCAGGATTGTCAACCACAGAGACAGGAACCAGCTCGATGAAGTCGAGGTTCATAATGGTCTGAGGATCCTCTGGGTTCAGGGTCTTGATGCGAATCCAGTTGTCGTTCTTCTGGCTCAGTTCCTTGCGGCCCAGCACCTGTCGCAACTGCACACTGTTGGGGCCTTCATTACGACAAGCATTATTCTCAGTCCAAGCGCTTACGCCCGTACCACCAAAGAAGCTGTAGGGAGCACGCATGTAGCCACGGTTGTGCATGGCAATATCGGTCTCAATGCCTTGGTCTTCCTCCTCCAGCGCCTTGGTCCAACCAATGCGCGGGTCGTCGGCATCGATGGTCATATCCACTGGCAGGCCCAGTGCTTCCATCGACTGTCCGTCGGTCGAGGTGCCAAAGTAGTACTGTGCAAAGCCACCATAGGAAAGCGGCGGGTAGATAATGCGCATTTCATAGGTGCCCGATGGAACAGGAGGCAGTTTGAAGGCAAAGTCATAACTGCCCCAGAACTGTATCATGTCTGATTCGAAGCAACGCATGGCACCGTGCAGGCAGTACACAAAGCAGGTGCCCTTGTCGAAGACCACAATGTTGTCAAAGCAATTCTGCGGAAGACCCATACGACTGTTGTCATAGCCACTGGGAATATTACCCGTACCCTGATCCCAGTAACGGTAACGGTTGTTGATGAGCTCCGGAAGCAGACTCGTCACATTGAAGCGCAAACGCTCATTGAGCACATTCTTCGGCACCGTGCGGTCGTACACCAGCATGTCGTTGATAGACAGAATATAGCCATTGAGCACATCGACTTTCTGGTTGCGCAAGACCTTTACACCTTCTTGAATCACTTCGTGGAACGAACTGGTTCCGGTGGTTCCCACTTCGTTGGTCAACGTGTTGTAGGTCTGATAGCGGTTCAGAAACACCTGATTGTTCATTCCATAGGGAGCCCAGGCTTTGACCAAGGTGTGAGGCAACATCGTCTCATAGTAGTCATACAGGTCGACATCGGGCTTGAAGTGCCAGTAATTTGTCACATTCTGTGTGAGCACCAACTGATTCTCAGTCATTGCTGCAGGAATGATGTGATAGGCCACAAACATGTTGAGCGCATTGAAGCGATTGGTGTAGTCGGTGCCCGTGCTCACGGTCAACCCGTTTTCCGACATGTAGTCATACCAGTCGGGAGCATCGCCATACACTTTGTTGGCATAGGCAATCAGGCCGTTGATGTCTTCCGAAAGCCCCTCCTTACGCAGGGCAGCCTTGAGTACATCGTTCGTCTCGGCTAACACCGTATAGCCTTTTTTGAACTGGGTTTCAGAATAAAGTTTGCCAGAATAATTGGCGCGATCCTTTTGCGTGAAAACATACTTCTCTGGCTTCACGTGCTGGGAAATGGAGTCGTAGAGACCCGTCAAGGCCAATGCCTCGGCAAACAGGCTGTACTGCGGATTGTGATCGAACACATAGTCGAACAAGCGCGACTGGCGCGGTATTACGGCATTGACCAGATGCACCAGACCGTTCACGGCCTCGCGGTCGGTCTCAATCACCGTGACCACCTTATTAATAATAGGACGGCCCAGCGAGTCGGGCTTGCTCTCCACGGTAAAGTCGTAGCCCAGCATGGTGGAGATTTCCTGGGGCCTCGTCAGCTTCACGGCATCATACTCCTCATAAGTTAGGTGGTAGCGCACCAGATCAAGGCGCAGGCTGTCGGTCAGTCCGTCGACCGTACGCTCGGTCATGCCATTGTGGGGAATCACGGCTTCTGTGTCGTCGTAAAGACTGTCGCAATAGGCAATGATGGCATCATTGGTGGGTGCAAAGCAGGTGTAGTGGCCGTAGGCTGCCATCAGCTTGTCGTACCTTGTTTGCTGCATGATCTGGTGGAACAGCGTCAGCGTGCTGTCTTCCTTGATGATGGCATCGATGGTCTTGCCCGTAAAGGTGTAGAGGTCTGACTCGTCGGGCTCAGGATTGCAAGCTGTCATGCCCAGTGCCAAGACACCCAGGCCAGCCACCATCCATCGACGCGAAATCTTTAGAATGTTGTTGTTCATATACAGTTTCCTCCTTTCATTAGTAATTCTTTTCATATTCTTTATCCATGCTGTAGACAGGATTCTGTCGCAAAGCACGGCTCACTTCGATGTCGGTCTTAGATACCGGCAGATAGAGATGGGCCTCGCTGCGCAGCTTGGCGGCCACGGCATCGCCTTCATCGCCCAACTTGCGCTTCACAAGATCGAGCATCGAATTGGTTGTCTTGGCAAAAGCCATTCCCTGACTTTCCTGCTCAGCCAGTGTCAGGTCGTAGCGCACCACCTGGTCTGCTTCCAACTGGCGATAGTTGTAACGCATCAGGTCGTACCAGCGCTTACCCTCAAAGGCCAACTCGCGCAGGCGCTCATCGAGCACCAGTTTCTCCATGGCATCGGGGTTGCTGAAGGTGTTCCACTTGATGACCAAGCTGGCATCGTCGCGGTCGCGCACATTGATGGCCTTCACAATTTCAAAGGCATCCTGCAAATCCTTCAGCACCGAGTCGGTCCTGTAGATCTGAGTAAGGGCCTCGGCCTTCATCAGCATCACATCGGTAAGACGATAGATGATGTAGTTCTGGTCATAGCGGTCGTAAGCACGGGTCGTGGCTTTGTCCTGCGGTGCAGCGGCGTTCGACGGGAAACTCGACATGTTGTCAACCATTTTGCGCACCAGTACATTATCGCCATCGGCAGCGTAGGTGTAAAGCTGGGCACGATATTCGTCATAGTTGCTCACACCAGTGACCTGCCATACTGCAGCGGCACCTTTCAGGAAAATCTTCGGAGCAACGAGATAGGGACCTGCAGCGGAAGAATAATACCTGTTGAACATTTCGCACACACCGGTGTTGCTGTTGTTACGGCCATCGAACTGCAGCTCAAAAATGCTCTCGCTGCCATTCTGCTGCACAAAAAGCCTGTTGAACATCATGCGGCCTTCGATCAAGGGGAAGGCGTCGTCAGCCAGACCTGCACCAGCATCGGTGGCGCGATACTGGGCCTGCTTCGACTGAATGACCTTATCACAATATTCCACCGACTTCTTATAATAGGCGTTGTCGTTCTTCACACTGGCCAGCCACAGATAGATGTCGGCCATCAGGGCATCGATGCCATCGCGGTTCAGGTAGCCCACACGCATCCAATTGGTATAGGCCAGCGGCGAAATGGCGTTGCGCTCGGCCTCTTCCAAGTCCTTGATGCACTGCAGCAGCACATACTCCGGATTCATTTGAGGCACGTCGAAGTTCTGACTGCTGTTCATAAAAGCCTGCGTGACATAAGGCACGTCACGGAAATTGCGCACCAAATAGAAATAGCACAAAGAGCGAAGTGCCAGCATCTGAGAGCGATGGGCCTGATAGTCGCCTTCGGTATAAGAGGGGTCTTCCTGCATCACTTCGGCAGCACGGTCGAGCACCAGGTTGCAGTTGTTGATGACAGAATAGAAAGCACCCCAGGTGGCAAACTGGTTGTCGTACTGGGTGTTGGCCGTGTTGATCTCAATCAGGTCGTCGAGCACGCCCTGATACGACGAGTTGACCGACGACACTGGCAGCAGCTCGTCTGAACGCAGGTCGCCCCACACAATGAGTCGCTTAATGACATCGGCGCTCAGCATGGAGTGATAGGCACCGTTGACCATCAGCTCCACGTCGGACTTCGACTTCCAGAAGTCTTCGTCCACTGTCTTGTCTTCGGGCAGAATGACCGTATCGACACACGACACCATCATCAGACTGGCCACGAACAATAAGATATATTTCTTCATATCCATGTATGCTTTTAGAATCCAACGTTAAACGTAATAGTGAACTGCTTTGAGCGTGGGGTCTGCGAGTTGTCGGCAGCCACACCGTAGCCCTTGGGCGACACCTCGGGGTCTACGCCGCTGTAACGGCTCCAGAGGAACAGGTTGTTCAGCGAACCGTAGATCTGCAACTGGTTCAGACCCAAGCTCTTGATGGTCTTCTTCGTGAAGTTGTAGGCCAGCTGCAGGTTCTGGAAACGCACGAAGCCGCCATCTTCCACAAAGCGATCAGAACCCTGGAAGTTGTAGCCCTGGTTGTACATGGCACGTGGAATAGGAGTCTCGTTGCCGTCAGTACGCCAGCGATAGTTCACCGAAGCACACTGGTTATAGGTGTCTATCATGCGCTCCAGGTTCATGCGGGCCATGTTGACCACCTTGTTGCCGAAACGATACATGAAACGTGCCTTCAGGCTCCACTGTCCATAACGGAAAGTAAGGTTGAAACCACCATTCACCTTCGGCAGCGAGTTGCCCAGATAGACAATGTCGAGCGCATTGATCTGACCGTCGTGGTTGACGTCTTCATAAATGGCATCACCACCATCGAAGGTATAGGTCTGCGAAGCGGTTCCGTTGTTGTTCACATAGTTGTACTGCAACTGCTTGGGATGTCCTTTCTCCATCAGCACGGTTCCATCTTCGTTGAGCACCACGGGGAAGGTCTTTCCTTCAGAAATGAACTGATTGATCATCTCCTCATACTTTTCAGCGCCCCATTGGTGCTCTTTCTGCATGTTCTCCAGCCAGTCGTAGGTGTACTGGAACACGCCCTTGTAGCGGAAACCATAGATGGAACCCAGCGAGTTGTTCAGCTGCACGCGGTTCACATAGGAACCACGGCTGGTGGCCGTCCAGTCGCCATTGATGGCATCGAGCACGCGGTCGTCCATTTCCTTCAGCAGGTTGGAGTTCTGGGCAATGTTCAGGCTGGCATCCATCGAGAACTTGCCAATCTTCAGGAAACGCTTGGCCGAGATGTTCATTTCCCAACCATCATTGTCCATGCGACCCACGTTCATCCACGACAGCGAACCATAGCCGGCCATCGACGGGATGCGCACGCCCGACATGAGCAGGTCGCGTGTTTCCTTGTGATAGTAGTCGAAGTCGACTTCAATCTTGTCGTTCAGGAAGCCTAAGTTGAAGCCCAGGTTGTAGCTGGTGGTCTTCTCCCAGCGCAGGTCGTCGAGCTTCAGTCCGTCGAGCGAACCCACAGGCACGGTGCTGTTGCCCGAACCGTAGGAGCCAGCTGAGGCTGAAGTGTTATAGGTGTTATAGAAGCCAATGTTGGAACTGGGGGCCTTACCCACAATACCGTAAGAAGCACGCAGGCCCAACATAGAAAGCCAGTTGCCCTTGATGGGCTTGAAGAAAGGCTCGTCGCTGATGTTATAGCGCAGCGACACGCCGGGGAACACGGCCCACTTGTTCTTCGGGCCAAACTTGGAGTTACCGTCGGCACGCAGCGAGAAGCTCAGGCTGTAGCGGCCATCCTTATAGGCCACGTGGCCGTTATAGAGCAGGTTCTGCGAGTTGGCACGGCTGTTCGAGCTCGACATGCTCTGTGCGTTGCTATAGACGGTCGACGCAATGATTTCCGGCGGCAGGTTGTTCATCACAATGGTCTGCTGATTGGATTTCTGCGTGCTCATTTCATAGCGTGCCAGCATGGAAGCCGACCAGTCTCTATTCTTAAAATAAGGTGTGAACACCAGTTCCACACGTCCGCCAATGCGCATGCGGTTCGATTCCAGGTTGGTGCTCAGGTTATACTCATTGTTGTTCCATGTCACGTTCTTCAAGGCAGCAGGGAAATAGGTGGGATTGCTGCGCGCATAAATATCGAAGTCCACGCGTCCGTTCAGCGTCAGTCGGCTCTTCTCGGCCTCAGTGCCCAGCAGCTCATACTTGATGCTGAAGTCGGGCGTCAGGCGATAGGTCTTATCCTTCTTCCAAGCCATGTTGGCCACAGCAATGGGATTACCCAGTGCCACCTGAGCCGACAGTTCTGGCGAAGTATAGTTGCCGTCCTCCGGATACATTCCCGACACGTTGGGATTCACGATGTAGTATTCATCGGTGTCGTTGCCATACTGGTCCTGGCGATAGATACTCATGTTGGGGGCAATCTTCTGCGCAATGCCCAGCAGGCTCTCATGGTTCACACCGTTGATCTTGCCCTCATAGTTCTGGTCGTTGCCCGAATAGGTCAGAGCAAAGTTGGTCGAGAAGCGGATGCGGTCGGACACATTGTAGTCGAGCACCATACGGGTGGTGAACTGCTGGAACTTCTGCTTAATAATGGAACCTGTCTGATGCTTGTAGCCAGCCGAGATGCGGAAAGTAGCCTTCTGGCCGCCACCTGTCAGGTTGACGTTGAAGTCGTGCATGGCACCAAACTGTTTCACAGCATCGACCCAATCGGTATTGTTGTTCCAGTTTTCATACTCACCCCACGACCTGTCGTAGTTCAGTTCCTTGATGCGTGTGGTGGCGGTGGAAAGCTGAGCACGGTTGTAGAACTCTTCCTTCAGCATCATGGTGTAGTCGTCACCATTCAGCAGGTTGTAGCCGTCGGGCTGCCATGTGCCTGTAAATTTGTAAGAAAAGTTCACGCGCGTCTTTCCACGTACACCATGCTTGGTGGAAATCTGAATCACACCGTTGGCGCCATTGGAGCCCCACACGGCTGTGGCGGCAGCGTCCTTCAGTACAGTGATACTGGCAATGTCCTCAACATTGACCGACAGCAGTGCTGCATATTGTTCTTCATTAGCATTGGCAAAGTCGAAGTTCTCATCGGGATTGTCAAAGATCTTGTCGTCGACCACAATGAGGGGATTGGCATCACCATTAATGGTCGTCACACCACGCAGTCGCATGGTGGTGCCCGCTCCCAGGTTACCCGAATTCGACACAATGTCGAGACCGGCAATCTCACCCTGCAAAGCCTCGTCGGCCGTGGTAAAAGCCAGACCTTCCACCTCGGTCATGTTCATGGTCTGCTGCGATACCGACAATTCTTTCTTTGCAATCATCAAACCGCCCGAATTGGAGCGCTTCGATTTGACCACCACTTCCTTCAGCTGGGTGTTCTCAGGTTCGAGTTTCACTTTGAACACAGTCTGCGAACCAATATTCATCACTTTGGTCTTGTCACCCACATAGGAGAACACCAGCTTGTTCTTGGTGCTCTTAATCTGCATGGAGAAGTTACCGTTGAAATCGGTCTGCGTGGCCGACACGATACGGTTGTTGGCATCGCGTTCCACGACGTTACCCATCATCACTGGGCCTTCGGCATCGCTCAGCGTACCTGATATACGCACAGCCTGTGCCACCGCGCTTTGAACCACGGCGCACCACAGTGCCGTAAACAATAATTTCTTGATTGTCATAGTATGGGGCCTTTAGAGTTTTTTTGATTTTTTCGACTGCCTCATGCTGCGCGCATTCAGCGTGGTCTTGATATTCTTGTCATAGCGCTGTGTCTTTTCGTAGACAGCGAGCGGTTCAGCAATTTCGTGCACGGCGCAGAACGAAGAAGTATAGATGCTGCTGGCTATGTCGGCACGATTGTCGAACCAGAAGTCGCGAGCCATCTTGTTGCACAGCAGCGAACTGCTATTGGCGTCGACCACATGCACCACACCGGCATTGTCTCTCACCTCAAGCGTGCCATTGGCCTTGGTGGCCACACGCACTTCTGTTGCCACGCCCATCTCGTCGCGGCTCATCGTGGTGTAGGTGCGATCCTGGGGAGTTACGCCATGGTCGGCATAGAGAGCCGTGGTCTGGAAATGATAACGGGTAAAGTCGCGCAGGGCATCGATCATCTCCTTGGCACGCATGCGTGCATTCAGGGTGTCGTTCAAATCCTCATCGGAAGGATTGGCATAGCGGTCGTACAGGGCCACGATGTCCGACCAGCGGGGCAGACCACGCTGATAGGCCAGCTCCATGGCGTCGTTGTTGGGCGCATAGAGGGTGTAATCATAAGTATTGAACATCGACACGTTTTCGTCCAAGCAGCTACCGCTGGGACCCGAACGGCGGTTGGCCGTGAAGATGACATAGGCATCCTGCGGGTTGGTTCCGAACGAAGTTTTCACAGAGCTGATGCCAGCCCACGTAAGAATATCGGTTCCTGAGGTGAAGCCTGAGCACACGTCGTAGAACTCGCTGAAACGGTCGGCATTGTTTTTCAACGTGGTCGACACGCTGTTGGTGGTGGGCTGAATCACATGGTCAATGCGGTAGGCATAGCCATTCTTCTCCCTGCGAGCTTCGGTGATGACTGCAGGCACATCGCCATTGTCAATCTGTCGGCCACCCTTCACGCTGCCGCCTTCGCGTCCGTTCTCCACGTAGATTTCAGCACCATTCTTGGTCTTATAGTAATGGCGACCGTTCTGGCCCAGCACTTCGCCGGGTTCGAGCACAATGGTGTGGGTGTTCAGAATGTCGATGAAGAGCGACTTCACACGCTCGCTGGTGATGCTCACCGTTCCGGTAGAGTCGCCCACCTCGCCCGTGGCGGGGTTGTAATCATACTCCGCCACACGCAGCGTGGCGCCGCCTGCTCCGCCCACAAACTTCAAAGCCTTAGGTTCGGAATGCTTCAGCGTGGTGGGATCCACATAGAAGCGGGCGAAGGCTGCATCGTCGGGAGCCAGGAAAGCCAGGTTGGAGCCCATGGCAGTGAGGTAGAACAGGAAGTTCACGCCCAGTTTGCCACCCTTGTCCTCGCTGGCAGCCCAGTTCATGGTGTACATATCAGTATAGGTAAGCGTCGGACCCACCACACTCTCATACTTGTCAGGGCTGATCATTTTTGTCAATTTATAGAGCACGCCATTGTTGGCAAACTCAATGTCGTAGGTGCCGTCGGCCTTGGACTGCAACACGTCAAGACTCAGTCCCATGTTCATGTGGGTGTCATTCTGAACGAACTGGAACTTGCTGGGCACGGTCTCTACAAACGATGGCTTCATCAGGTTGTTGATGAAGTCGCGCAGAATGTCGGGACGGTTCTTGAACAAGGTGTCAAGATTGGCCACCAAATAGGAATTGTTGTCGTTGGGCAGCTTGCTATACAGGTGCATCAGATAGGCACCATCACCGCCATCCAGGAAGAAACGCTCCACAGCCGAATCGACAGGTACGAAGAAAGCTCCAATGTCGCTCAGCGTGTGGTCCACGCCGTTGGCAGCATCATTGGGGCTGTATTTGTTCCATCCGGGGTTGTATGACAGCTGACTGTTGCCGTTGACAGCAGCAAAGTCGGGACGTCCATCGACAGCATGAAACTTCTTGTTGTTCAAGTATTGCCACTCGTAGATGCGTGGAATTTCGGTCTGCTTGTTCTGGCGTGCCCAGGCATTGTAGTAGTCCGTAAGTTCCTGGTTGAAGATGGGCACTGAGAAATAGTCAAGGATGCGGCTCATGTATTTCGTGTCGCTACCGGGACGACGCAACAGCTGTCCCATGTTGCCCGGCGGCACCAGCACGTCTTCCATCTGGTGCATGTAACCATTCATACAGGTCACATCGCTTTTCACGATACGGTTGCCGTAGATATAGGCCACACCTTGCTCGTAAGGAGAACCGGTGAGCACGGCAAAGTCGCTCTGGCTGCCCAGCGTGGTAATGCTGTTCTTGAGCATGTGCTCACGTGTGAAATGCACCATCATGGGATCGGTGGCATCGCTCACCAAATACACATCGCCCGAACGAAGCTCATCCCAATATGGATTGTTCTCAGGCAGACCAGCACCACCCACCACATGCTGAATACTGTCGATGCTCGTAATGCTGGTGGCATGCTTCATAGCCTGACCCTTGTCCACAGTGGCCTGGCTATTTGAGGTGTTGCTTCGGTTGGCCAGCATGTTCACCATCAGGGCGTTGTCGAGCATTGAGCCGTTGAGCAGCAGTTTCTTCTGAGCCAAGCTCAGCTCATCATAGCTCTTCACCCCCCAACTGTTGTTGGCGAAGAAGCGGTCAAAAGCTTCGTCGTTGGCTGGGAACACTGTCTTCGAGCCTGTACGGTTGAGCGTTTCTGCCTCGTCCAGATCGTCAATCAGGCGCAAATAGTAGGAGAACGTTCCCGTAAGCCCCGTAGAACCAGGGTTCTTCAGTGTCTGGTAGATGCTGCCGCCAAGCCAGCCAGGCTTCACGTCTTCATCTACTGCCGTATCCTTATCGATACAAGCAGTCATCAATCCCGTTAGTGCGAGAGAGACACAGAAAAAGAATTTCTTCATAAAAAAATACTAATTAGTTATTGATTTGTTTTCGATTAATCGTGGTCCTCTTCGGATTTAGAGTGCAAAATAAACAAAAAAAAGTGAAACAGCCAAAAAATAAGTCTACAATTATTGACATTCATACAACAATTTTTGCAGTCGCACCATCCATCTTCAATTCTTTTTAACCATGGTCTTCCCATTTTCCAATCTTTTTTTTCACACGCAACAAGGGCTTAACAGACTCTTTTTCAAGCACAGAATCGGTTAAGCCCTCAGAATGGGGAACAAGACAGATACCTACAGCCTTTCTATCGTTTCCAAAGGCAGCCCAGTGGCGCTACTGATAACCTCGGCAGTAAGGCCCATCCCCTTCATGTTACGCGCAATGCTCTCTTTCTCGGCCTGCTTACCTTCGTTTAATCCTTCAGTACTACCTTCCTCAAGACCAGCAGCGCGACCTTCCTCAAGACCAGCAGCGCGACCTTCCTCAAGACCTACAGCACGACCTTCCTCAAGACCAGCAGCGCGGCCTTCCTCAAGACCCGCAGCATGTCCTTCTGCACGGCCTTCTGCACGGCCTTCCGCCAAACCTTCTGCACGGGCATTGCCCAGCACATCGTTCTGTATCATCACTGCATTGATGTGCTCATCGTAAGCATGACGCTCTCGGTCGCTCAGCATCATATATTGCAGTTTGTGGCGAGCTTCCTGCAATCCTGGTGCAGTGGTGTCGTCGCTGATATGGCCGTTTTTCAGATAGTCCAGCCACTCCTCGATAGGCGTCTTGGCCACGTTGTTGAATTCATTCACACGAATGATGAAATATTCAGGAAACACATCCTCGGGTGTCCGCATGCGAAGCACACCATTCTCTTTCACGTTCATCATCAGCGTGTCCTTCGTATGAACCCCCACGAACTGAGTTTTGCCATGATACAGATAATCGTTTCCACGGCCCAGATCGAAATAAATGATATTGATGCTATACACCTTGCGTATGTCACCGTAGGTACTGCCCAGGCTGATATGCTCGGTAATGGCTTTCGACGTGCCATAGAGCACACGTTCCAGATAATGTATTTCGCGCGTTTGCTGTACTTCGACAATGAAATACTCGTCACGATCGTTCTTGGCCTTGATGTTCACACGGTTGAACTTATCGTCGGCGCTTTCCTGGTTGCTTTCACTCTCCAACAGCTCCACGATATGCACCGGCTCGCCCAGCAGCACTGTAATCAGTCCTTCCAGCACACCAAAGTTGGCCTTGTCGCGCAGCATGCGTTTCACAGCCCAGTCGAATCTCACATATTTATTCAGTGCATTCATGCCTTACAAAATTATAACGTAAACTTATGCTATTTCAGCGTTTGCAAGAGAGACGCCATCGCATGACGTTTTTCTCCTGGCTACAAAAATACAGAATAAGTTTGAAATTACAAAACAATTGATAGAGAAAAAACTGCAGAGCCAACAAGAATGCAGTATCATGAAAAGAGAATTGTCGCATGTCCATTTACTATTTGACAATTTACGATTTATTGACTATTTGATTATTGGTTTATTTCGACCCACCTGATGACGTATGTTAAATTACAAAATCGAAAAACCGTAAATAGTAAATCGTTAATTCGCAACACATAGCCACCATGAGAAAGTTAAATATTTGTGTAAAAAAAATAGGGGACACCCTTTCGAGCATCCCCTAAAACATTACTTAAAAAAAATATTACTTCACCAAATATTTCTTACCATTAACAATATAGAGGCCTTTCTTCAAATTCTTCATGCTATTGCCAACCTTCACACCAGTAAGTGTAAATATACCCTTTACAAATGCTTCTGCGTTAGTAGCAACAGTAGTGTTGATGCCAGTACTTTCATTGATACACTCTTCGAGCACATCGTCAAGTTCCTTCAAACTGAGGTAAATGTTCTGTTTGGCTTTCAGTGTGGCAGCAGAAGCTGCAGCAGCCTGGAAACGCTTAATCTTATAATTCAAGAAATAAGCAGCAGCCGACTCATCCTCATTCTGAGCCATCAAAGCAGTTGCACGAGCCACCTCAGCCTGCAGATCGGCATCCAATGCAGAAGTATAAGCACCTTCAGCACCAACATAGAACACGTGGTTATCACCAAAGCCAAAGGCGTTCAAGCCTGTGCCCACTTCAAGAGGATCGGCCTCAAGACCAAACTCCACAACCTCTGGTTCATTAGACGTCTTCACATAATAAACAGAATAAAGCAGAGGTGTTTTACCATTCAAATTGCGGAAAGGTGCAGTTTCTTCACCCTTGCTATTACCATGAGGAGCGTAGCATTTTGACACCACAATAGAATCAGGAGTACCATCCAGACCAAAGAACAGACGAACAGGTGTTGCATCAAAAGTGGTATCTACCACAACCTCATTCTCATCATAAATCAAAGCAGCCGTAGCCATACGATAAGAATTATTATCATTTGTAGCATAAGCCGCAGCACGATATTCATAAACGCCAGCAGCTGTTAGCGTTACGGTCTGCTGTGCCTTACCACCCAAGGTCACTGTACTACCACGCCACTGATTAGCGTAGCTGGCCACACCTGCAGTACCAAACTGCCACTGCTTATAGGTGCCCGTTCCTGTAAAAGTCCAACCATTATCAGTAAAGCTGGTAGAAGTTTTATTACCAGAAGAAAGTGAGAAGTCACCATTCTGGATAGAGATTTCAGCAGGATTCTGACGCGAAGCGCATGTAATCTTGAACGAAACGATAGCAGCTTCTATTTCTGCAATTGCAGCCTTAAACTCAGCATTCTGATTAACCTCTGTAATTCCATCAATGAGAGCCTGTGCAGCTGACACCGCAGCCTGCAACTTTGCACGTTCAGCAGCATCGCCATCTGCATTCAAAGGATTGTCAAGTACTGCCTGTCCATTAGCCATAGCAGTCTTAATATCATCCTGTACAGCATTCTGATTAATTATCCAGTTCTTAGCACGGCTAAGAGCATTCACCTGAGCCAAAAGAGCATCTTTCAATTCATTCAGTTCAGCGATGCCTGCTTCAGTCACAGGTATGCTGCAAGTACTGTCCTGAGGTGCCTGATCATAAGAAGCCAGCAAAACGGGCTCAGCAACCTCAATAGCACGCTGCAATGAATCTTTCTCCCAAATATATCCAGCAACATCTGTGGGATAATTAGCCAAACGGTTTTCCAGTTCTCTCTGCTGAGTCCACACGTTCTTAAGAGCAGATTCCCAATTCAACTGCATCTCAGACTTACCGATCTGACGGAACTCCGGATTACGCAAGCTAACCTTAAAGCCACCCTCATAATAGGGGGGGAAGAGGAAACCTGCCTGTACAGTACCACCTTCTTTCACCTCACCAATCATGTAATAACGCTTCCAGTAGTAGCCATTCAGCGTATCAGCAACATCCGTGTACTTGTAATTAGGATTAGCAGCAGCCAGTTCTTCTTCTGTTGCAGGACGCATTACAAGGGTATCAGTTCCTACGAACATACTGGGACCACTCCATACACGGGTGTGATCATCATCATAACGCCAACCATTATTGCCGGGATTTGTAACAGCTGCAGAAACAGCCTGAGCCTCAATGGCAATAAAATATTTACCAGGCTCCAAATCTGTTCTGGTCACAACAACGCCACGAACAGTGCCCGACTGGTTCTGACCTCTCTGAATAGCAGCGGTTGCCACATAGCCATCATTTTCAGGACGCTCCAGATAGCCAACATAGTCAGAAGGCTGAGACCACTTTTTACCTTTATCGGCACCCATATTGGAGAATCCCCAACGGTCACCAACACTCTTCCAGCTTCCAGCAATGGTAGCATTGTTCATGTTGTTCCAGTTTGCCGAAGCATGCGTCGACCAGTCGCCTGAATTAGTGTTACCACCATTGTTATTCATGAACTCATCAAAATAAGTATTAAAGTCGGCAATCAGTGCTTCCATTGCTTCTGCATCCTCATTTTGCTGAGGATCAGCGACAGCTTCTTTCATGGCACTAACAATACCCTCAAACTCGTCACGTCCTTCACTCAGATCTGGTTCCTGAAGCAATTTTTCAGCATAAGCAATCAGGCGTTCCACGATACGAACATCATAAACTTCTTCTACTGCATGAAGCGAAATATTCGTTATTTGTGTTCCTACAGGCAGGCTTGTAGCAGAGAACCTAATTGTCTCACCAGTGTGTGCGCTGATAGTATCAACCACCATAGCCCAAGTGCCGCCAGCACTAACAAAATGATTATAGCTCACAGTCTCACCAGCTGTCGTTACCTTTGACAATGTGATACCCTTATTCACATCAGCCTTTGTGAGATTCTGAATGTAATAACACACTGCATACAGACCAGGTTGACTTACACTCCACTCCTGAGCAAGAGGAGAATCGGTGGCCGCCTTGCTCTCAACGACATTCTCGCCATTTGGTCCCATAGACTCTGCAATGCCCCATACCTCGGTGTCTTCCGTCCAGTTATCAAGCTGGTCGGCAAAACTGCCGTTCTTCACAAGGTCAGCGCCCATCACCTTGAATCTCTGAGGCTGAGGTGCCAGGATGTAGTCGCCCACTTCATAGGCGAAAGCACCAGTGGTGCACACCATTGCAAGAGCAGCTAAAAGTAGTTTTTTTCTCATACTCTTTAAATTTAGTTATTAATAAAATTAGATAAAATTGTAGTTCAAACGTTTTGGTATATATACTTCGGGTGCAAAGATACGACATTTTCTTGATATAACGCAAGAAAATATGACAATATTTTTTGCCATTCTGCTTTGTTTTTTGCTTTGAGCACTTCCGTCTTACACCTTTTAATAATATAAAGGACCATTTTCCAAAATAAAAAAAACAGAAATACGCAAAGCGACTATAGCATCGCTTTGCGTATTCAGTTCTATCTTCTTTTGCTTCAGCCGCAACAGGATGATGCGATTCTTCACAAGGAAGAGTCATTTCATCACAGAGACGAATTACTTCACCACCACCTTACGACCTCCACGGATGTAGATGCCGGCGGGAAGTCCCTCGGTGCTGATGGCTGTGGCCTGACGGCGCACCAGGCGGCCATTCAGGTCGTAGACGTTGCAGGCATCTTTGTCGGCCAGCACAGAGGTGATGCCAGCGGCAATATCGGTGACAACCAGCACACCTTCAGTGGCCAGACGGCTGTCGTCGAAGGTGATGCCAGCAGGTAGGTCGAGCGTGGGAGTGCCCGTGAAGGTGCCGCTGATCGTCCACAGCTTCAGCTCGTCGCCCACTTGCAGCAAGTGTTCAGGCAACACGTTGAGTTTCAAGGTGCCATTGAACGTCAGGTTCTTGGCTTCAATCGTGGAGTTTGTCGTGCTGCCCACAATAAATTCGACCGTGGCACCAGCAGCAACGGTGGCGTTGAAATTGCACTTGATGGTGCCCGGCGTGGTGCTGTTGGCAGTGGAGCCACAGGGAATGAGCGTGGCACCCGACTGCAGGGAGATGGCATTGAGCAGGCCCTGTCCCACAACGCTGCCACCATTCTTCACCGTGGTGAGATAGGCACCGTGGATGGGGGCACTGAACGTGGTGTTGTTGAACGACACGGTACCACCACTCACCGTGAGAGCCCCGTTCATCTTGCCCACGGTCAAGGTCATCTTGCCCGTTCCGCGCTTCTCAACAGGAGAATTAATCGTGAGCGTCGACACCGAGAAGTTGGCATCGCTGCTGCCCACAACCCATGTGCCGGTGCCGTTCAGCGAGCCCGAACCAGCCAACTTACCCACGGGGATGTTCTTGCCCTCGTTGCTCACGCTCACCTCGCTGGCCACGTTCAGTGTGGCCTTGGGCAGTCCCTTGGTACTGCGAATGGCCCAGACGGGGTCGTAGGTCTTCTTGTTCTGGCGGTTGGTCTTATAGGCATAGACGGTGCCAGCAAACTCGCTCCAGTCGCCATCGAAATAGCAGCGCACGCCACCAGTATGCACATTGAACGTGCCCTCACCGGTGAGCTTGCCCGTATAGGTGCCGCGATAAGCAGCATAGAACGTGCCCGACTTCCCCTTCTCCACCACGAAGTTGGTGGTGTTCGTAACGCCAGGCGTATCCTCCATGTTGGCGCCCCACAGCGTACCGTTCTGGAACTCAACGGTCTTGGGCAGCATATCGACATTGCCTGCCGACCTGTTCGACGTGACCGTACCGGCCTTGATCACAAGCTTGGCATAGGTATTGGTCTGCGTACCTGTTTCGAGCGAACCGGCACCCGTCTTGATGAGCGTGGCACCGCTGCCCTTGATAGACTTGTTGAAGATGACGCTCTTGCCCGACGGCACATCGACGGTGGCTTCGCCCTGCAGGTTCAGGGTCTGGTCGGTGGTAATCACGCCATTGGCTTGCAGCGTGGCACCGTCGTTCAGATAGATGGGCGAAGCAGCGTTGCCCAGCGAGCCCCAGTCCTGACCGGCCGTGTTGGCCAGCATGGCCACCGACAGGGTGCCTGCGTTGATGGTCGTGGTCCCCGTGTGGTTCCAGTTGCTGATGGTCACCTTGCCCTTTCCGTTCTTGGTAATGGTGCCGCCACCCACGATGCTGTCGCCCTTGATGGTGTAGGACTTCGTTTCGTTATTGAACGTGACGGAACGGGGGCTCACGGCTCCCTTGATGGTCACGGTGGTCATGGCAGCATTGTCATCGAACACAATGTCGTCGTCGAAAGCCGAATAGACGCTCTCGCCCGTGGCCGAGAGGAAGTTTTCTGAAGAAGCCTGAATCCAGGTGCTGTTGCCGGCCACGCCGTTCCACGTCACGCTGCCAGCAGCGCGCATCTCTTCCACCTTCAGCTTCAGCTTGCCGTCTTCATTGATGAGCGTGGCCTTCACCTCGTTGGAAAGACCTTCTAAAAGTATCTCGGACATCTTTCCGGTCAGCGTTCCTACGGTGGCAATCTCGTAGGTTCCGGCAGGAATGTTCACATCGCCCACGAACTGCAACACGGGAGCCTTGTATCGGGGACCGTACTGCCAGCTCTTGGTCTCAATGGCAAGCACATCAGCATTCAGTTGGTCGAAATTGGTTCCCTGCACGTCGATGACCACACGTGAGCCAAAACCCAACTGCAGCTTCGAGGCAGTAATGCTGCCCACATGGTCACGTCCGCCGGGATAGATGGTAGCATTATAGTCGGCCTTCAGTCCAGCCATGAACTTGCCACCGTCGCTCACAAGCGTGGTGTGGCGGTTCAGCCATACGGAACTGCTTTCCATCGTTCCGTCGAACTGCAGCGTGCCGTTCCACACGTCGGTTTTGCCCGTATGCTTCTCCACCACATTGGGTAGCACCAGCACACCTTCGCCTTGCTTCACCAGACGCATGGCACCGCCAAAGGCACCGCCCGTGAGGGTTGTGGTGTAAGTAACGATGTTTTGTTTAGGCTGTTTGGGAGTGCTGGTCGTGGCCTGCTGAGCACCAGTGCCCTGCACCCAGGCCGGGGTGTTCACCACGAGTACCCAGGGCGATGCGCCTTCAGTCACAGCAATGGTCTTGTCCTCATAGCCCGACACAAGCAGTTGTTCGTCAGCATCGGTCGAAGAGATGGTGCCCTGTACCTCGCTGCGACCTTCAAGCGTCACAGCTGGAGGACAGTTGGTGATATTCTCCAGTTCGCCCAAGAAGAAACTGGGATGCGGCGGCTGGTTGTAGCCCACCGACTGCCAGGTCATGGCATTGCGGTATTCATGGTCGGCCCACAACGTGGTGATGCCCCACTTTGAAGGATAGCTGGTAATCTGTATGCGAAGCACGTCAGCCACACGGGTCACGATTTCTTCGCGCCAGTCGCCTAAGATGTCGCCCAGGAAGCAGGGATTGTTTTTCGACGAGTTGTTCAGGTTGCCTGCTCCCATCCAGCAACGGTCGTTGGGATAAGTACCGCGTTCCGTTCCCACCTCGGCCTGTCCGGGTGCCTTATAAACGCAAGGTGACTTTTCTGTACCCGGTGAGTCCATAAATTCGTCGAGAAGGTCGCCGTCCCAATAGACTCGCATGTTCACATGGTCATCGCTCCATCCTCCGACGCCATCCATCACCCTGTCGGCCACCAGACTGATGGCACCGCCAGAAATGCCGATACCGCCAGGATAGGTGCCCAGGAAGTTGCCAGCCATGCAGCGACCGTTGTCACCACCCGTACCGTTCACGTAGCGCAGATCACCGGTAGTAGCGTTGGTATAGGCCACACCCGGCACGGCAGCACTCTCCAGACAGACGAACTGCTCCAGTCCCCAACGGTAAGGGTCGAAATCGCCACAGTGCTGGGCGTCGCCATGACCGAAGCCTGTAGTGGCAAGGCCGTAGCCTGTGTCGTCAATCACCATTGAACCGAACACGATCTCGTCGCGTCCGTCCATGTCTACATCAGCTATCTGATAGTTATGGAAACCATTGCCGAACCAGGGAGAACCGCCCTGATAGCAGTTCCAGCGCCAAAGCTGTGTGAGTTCGTGAGTTTCGGGATTGACGCTGAGCGCGCAGAACTTATGGCGTGTATAACAGCCACGTCCCAGGAAGATGGCAGGATTACGGCCGTCGATGTAAGGTGCGCCAAAATAGTGCTTCTGCATGCGGTGGCCCAAATCACCCCATATACCGGCGTCGCCCTTGGTCTCACCTTCTTCAAACTGCGGCAACGGGTAGGCCGCAGGTGTCCAGTTGTCCTTGCCGTCCCAGCCGTAAGGCTCACCCGTCTCTCCGTTCAGATAGAGCAGGTACTCATTGCCTACGCCCATATATTCAGGACGATCCACACCGAAGCCAGTTGTCATGTTGCCAATCTTAATGTCCTTTCCAGTAGCGGTGTGGATAATCATGTTGTCGCTGCCGCGCATCACGGCCTCAGCTTTGCCGTCCTGATCCCAGTCATATAGAATAAGGTCGAACTGTTCATCGGGGCCAGACATCAGATTGGGTCCCATATCAATCCACCACAAACGGGTTCCGTCCATTTTGTAACACTCATGCAGGTTGAAGCAGTTGCGGTTGCTGGCACTGCGCAGAACATTCGCACCTTCGCCAATGTCGTTGCGGCGCTTCACCACAAACTCCATCTGGCCATCGCCATCGACATCAGCCACTGAGCAATCGTTCAGCGAATAGCCTGTTACGGTCGTACCATCACGACCCACCACCGGCTTCACGGGAATGTCCCAGTACTGGTGATTCCAGGACTGCACCTCTTCAGAGGCCAGATCTTTCCTCTCCACGCCCCGTACCACGGGAATCACTTTGTAAAGACTGGTCTTCGAGCCGCTGGCATCCTCATAGTTCGACACCGTGAGATTAGAGGCGATCTTTGTACCATTGCGATACAGATTGTACTTCGTGTCGAAATACTCAGTAGGCAGTATGCGCCACTGCACGAAGATGCCCGATCCCGAGGTGCCGTAACGGGTGTCCTGCCCGTCCTTGTCGCCCTGCGGAATAGCCACCAGACCACGGTTCAGCCGGTCTATGACACGCTGTGCCTGCATACCGGCAGCCATGAAGATTCCCAGTACAAACAGAATAATAGTTTTCTTCATCATGATGATTTTCTTTTTAGTTATCGTAGTTCTGGGTGCAAAGGTACGGAAAAAAACTATTTACTACACTGTTTTTTAGCCAAAAACACTATAAAAAATGATAACTTTGCGGCAAAGAGCGACAAAATAGAAAAATAATGTTTACCTTTGCAGGCAGCAAACTAACAACAATTTAATATACTACTAAGACATGAAAAGATCTTTTTACGCACTCTTCCTGCTCTTGGCCACCTTGGCACAGGAAGCCAACGCACAGGTAACACCCACCAGTCAGATGGAAAAGCTGGATCGCGGTCTTGTGGCTGTGCCCACACTGAGCACATCGAACAACTTTGTGAGCTGGCGTCTGTTAGGCACCGACAACAAGGAGGCAACCACCTTCGACCTGCTGCGCAACGGTGAAGTGATTGCCAGCAACCTGAACGTGACCAACTACAAGGACACACAAGGCAAGAATACCGACACTTATCAGGTGGTGACCAAGGTGAACGGTGAAGTCACTGAGACCTCAAAAGCCGTCAGTCCCTGGGCCGGGAAATTCCTGAGCCTGAAGCTTGACCGTCCTGAAGGAGGCATCCACAAGACCTGGGGCGACGACAACAAGCGTCCTAAAGGAACGAATGTGCCCTACGCATATTATCCTAACGACATGTCGGTGGGCGACGTCGATGGCGATGGTCAATACGAACTGTTCCTGAAGTGGGAATCGACCCACGCTCAAGACAACTCATATAGCTGCGGCTACACTGGCAACACTATTATTGACTGCTACCGCCTGGACGGCACGCGGCTCTGGCGTATTGACTTAGGACAAAACATCCGCGACGGTGCCCACTACACCCAGTTCATGGTCTACGACTTCGACGGCGACGGACGGGCTGAGATGATGTGCAAGACGGCCACTGGCTCGAAAGACGGAGAGGGTAACTACGTGAACCAGGCCGCCACCGATGCCACTATCAAGGGACATGACAACACAAAGGACTACCGCAACAGCGATGGTCATATCCTGCAAGGGCCTGAATATCTGACAGTATTTGAAGGACTGACAGGACGCGCCCTGCACACCACCTGGTATCTGCCGGGACGCGCCGGAACAGGCTCAAAGCTGCCATCGGGCACCAATGCCACCGAAGGCGGTTCGGAGTTGGGCAAGGTCAGCACGTTCCCCTCAGGTTTCTGGGGCGACAACTACGGTGGTCGCTCGGAGCGTTTCTTAGGGGCTGTGGCCTATGTGAACGGAGCCGACAAGCCAGCCTGCAGCATTTTCTGCCGTGGTTACTACACCCAAGCCTATGTCTGGGCCGTGAGCTTCGACGGACAGCGGTTGCACACCGAGTGGCTGCACGCCTCACCTAACACCACGCAGTCGTTGGTATTCAGCAGCAAGATTGATGAGAGTAAGACATGGCCCATCATTACCGTTGACGGTGACCAAATACAGCGCAACCCCATCAAGAAGGCTGCGGCCAACACGGGCAGCGTGAAGAGCGGCGAGACGACTGAGAGCGGACTAGTGGGCAGCAACACGCTCTATGGCAATGGCAACCACAACATCTCGGTGGCCGATGTCGACGGCGACGGCTGCGACGAGATACTGTGGGGATCTGGAGCACTGAACAACGACGGAACCCTGCTCTATGCCACTGGTTACGGACATGGCGATGCCATGCATGTGGGAAAGATGATTCCCGACTCGGCCGACCTTTACGTATTCGATGTGCATGAGGAGAAACTCACTTCAAAACACGGTTCATGGGATCTGCACAACGCCCGCACCGGAAAGGTAATCTGGCACGGCGGCAATGCAGGCGCCGACAACGGACGAGGTATGGCAGCAGCACTTGTGGCCAACCTACGCGGCTACCAATTCTGGTCATCCGACGACCGCAATCCCCGATCGGCCGTGACCGGCAACACGATTATCTCGAAGTCATGCACCGTAAACTACCGCATCTACTGGGACGGCAGCTATCAGGACCAGTTGTTTGACGGCAGCTACTCCTACGATAAGGATAACATCAACGGCCTCTGGGAACAGGCGTCTCAGGCCAGTCCGAAGATTGACAAGTGGAACAGCAGCAGCTTCTCAACGTTGATTTCTTTCAACTCATCGACATACCACAATGCCCAGACCTGCAACTATACCAAGGCCACGCCCTGTTTGCAGGCTGACATCCTGGGTGACTGGCGTGAGGAACTGGTGATGTGGAACAAGAAAGACTCGTCAGAAATCATGATCTTCACAACCTGGACTCCCACCAACTATGCTGTGCCCACACTGATGCACGACCATACTTACCGCATGGGCGTTGCCTGGCAGAACACTGCCTATAACCAACCGCCCCACCTGGGTTACTTCCTGCCCGACTACATCGAAGGCCGCCTGCCCTCTGCCGTCCCGTTTGTTGCTGTGACACAGCAACAAACAGAACGGCAGTACTACGACCTGCAGGGCCGTCGCACCAATGGGCTGAAGCGCGGCCTGAACATTATACGGACCGTTAATGAGCGGGGCACCGTCGTGACTCAGAAAATCATACAATAATAACAAACTACACACAAAGACATGAGACTACTGACAACCGCTATTGCCTTGATGACAGTAATGACGGCAGGAGCACAGAACACGCCTGCAGCCCAGATGGAGCATCTGAATCGTGGACTCATCGCCCTACCGGCACAGACCACGGGAACGTTTCTGAGCTGGCGTCTTTTAGGTACTGACGACGAAGAACGCACACGTTTCGACGTGCTCTGCAACGGCAAGGTGGTAAAAAGCAACCTCTACGAGACCAACTGCACCTACGGCAACACCAACAAGACCAGCCAGTACCAGATTGTGACCAAGGTCGACGGGGTACCTGTGGACACCACCGAGGCGGTGACAATCTGGTCTAATATATATAAAAAGGTGGTACTCGACCGTCCAGCCAACAGCATCACCAAGCCTTATACCACCACCATTAACAAGGAAACGGTGTCGTTTCCTAACGGACAGACCTACAGCTATACACCCAATGACTGCTCTGTGGGCGACGTAGACGGTGACGGACAATACGAACTGTTTGTGAAGTGGGATCCTTCGAACGCCAAGGATAACTCGCAGAACGGTGTCACCGGCATCGTCTATCTGGACTGCTACCGGCTCGACGGCACCAAACTATGGCGAATAGACCTGGGCAGGAATATCCGTGCTGGTGCCCATTACACACAGTACATGGTCTACGACTTCAACGGCGACGGACGGGCAGAAATGATCTGCAAGACAGGGCCAGGTTCAAAAGACGGTGAAGGCAACTACGTAAGCCAGGCTGCTACCGACGCAAACATCCGTGGGGTCGACGACAAGAAAGACTGGACCAGTGAGGGAGCAGGCCGTGTGATTGGAGGTCAGGAATGGCTTACTGTGTTCGACGGACTGACTGGCCGAGCCCTTCACACTATATTCTACAATCCCAACCGCAACATGAGCTACGGTGGAGCTGCCGACGGTTCGGTGAACTGGGGTGTAGGCAAGAACGACACGGGCAGCTATGGCAACCGAGGTGAACGCTATCTGGCAGCCGTGGCCCATCTGGATGGCCCTGACCATCATCCCAGTGCCATCTTCTGCCGTGGGTATTATGACTACGCATTCATCTGGGCCGTCGACTTCAACGGACAAGAGTTGCATCAGCGATGGCTGAGCAGCCACAAGGCAGAGAACAGCTACAGTCTGACCACCTACGATGCCAGTGGCAAAGGCACCACTAAGAGCTATTCGGGCTTGAAGCCCACCAGCGGAAGTGGCAGCGGAACAATGTATCAGAACGGCAACCACAACATGAGTGTTGCCGATGTAGACGGTGACGGATGCGACGAAATCGTGTGGGGATCGGCAGCACTCGACCACAACGGACGCCTTCTCTACGGCACGGGCTACGGTCACGGTGATGCCATCCATCTGGCCGACCATTGCCCCGACCGTCCCGGGCTGGAGGTGTTCCAGATTCACGAAGGGGGGAATTTTGGATGGGATTTGCACGATGCGGCCACAGGCGAGATACTTTTCAGTGCCACTGGAGGCAAGGACAACGGACGTGGCATTGCAGGCAACTTTGACACAAAGACGCGCGGTTCACTCTTCTGGTCATCAAACGACGGCAGTCCGCGCAGTGCCGCAACAGGAAAGACAGTCTATCAGAGCGGTGGTTCCAGCAATTTCCGCATCTTCTGGGACGGCGACCTGCAAGAGGAACTGCTCGACGGCTCAGTGATTGACAAGTTCAACAGCGGCAACGGCGGCACTACACGTTTAGCCACTTTATACGAAATGGGGCCAGGCAGCACCTGCAACGGAACGAAGAACACGCCCAACCTACAGGCCGACATTCTGGGCGACTGGCGTGAAGAAGTCATCCTTTACAGCGTCACCGACGAAGAGACCTGCCTGGGCATCTACAGCAGCAACATCACAACACGGCTACGCATGCCGACATTGATGCACGACCACACCTACCGCATGGGTATTGCCTGGCAGAACACGGCCTACAATCAACCGCCACACCTGGGTTACTACCTGCCCGATGCCATGAAGCCACGCCTGCTCAACGACGACCGCTATGACATCACTGCCCACGTAGGGGATTCGCTCTGCTATGAACTGCAAGGACGCTACACCAGCAGCATGCTGCTTTCCTACGTGTTCCTGCCCGACGACAGCCGAGTGGCCAAGGCCAATGCACCCGACGGCCTCAGTGAGTCAGCCTATAGCAGCACGACGAAAACCTTCACTCTGAAAGGACTGCTCACCATGGAGGGCGACTACCGCTTTGTACTGCGTGTGATGGGCCTCGACGGCACATCGTTCAACGACACCATCGTAGTTCATGCCATCAATGATGCCAGCGGTATTGAGGAACAGCTAATGAGTCAGATACACACGTCAACTACAACTGCCATCTATGACGCGGCTGGACGGAAACTACCCGTCATCTCAACCTCTACCCTGCCGCGCGGCATGTACATCATCAGGAAAGCCACATCCGCAGGTATCGCCACAAAGAAAGTATTTGTAGAATGACTTACAGTCTTACGCCAAAGAATGCCCGTGCAAGCCACTTGTTCTGATTGACGACCACCTTATCGTTGTCAAAGATAGAGTTGCTCATCATGATGGAGGCTCCTGCAAGATAGCAAGGGGTGAAGTGATAGACCACAGCGGCACGCTCATTAAAGATCATGTTAAAACTCAAGCCGTGGTCACGCCTTTTATCACCGTCGACGGTGAGCCGGTTGTGCTTGTAAACCACGACGGAGGGCAAGGCCGAGAGGTGGAACAGCCACTGCGAATGCTTGCCGAATACGAAGTTGTAGCCATAGCCGCCACCCAAGGCGACATTGGCGAAGGTAAGATGCACCTCCGGAGCCGACGAGCTGCGCTCCTTCAACTCCTCAGTCGTCTTGATGCTACCTCCTTGGAAGCTGGCACCCACCAGCCACGAACCTGCTGAACGACGCTGATAGTAGTTCTGGAACAAGGCTGCAGGAAAGGAAAAACGGCGGTGGTTGAAAGTATAATAGCCTGCAATGTTAACAACATTCATACGCAGCCCGTCTTCGTCCAGATGGTCGACGTTGCCCAGTTTCATGTCACCGGTCAGCGACGTGGAACGAAGATAGTTGAAGTCGATGCTAATCTTGTTGCCATGATACTCCAGATTCAGTTCATAGTCGTCATAATTGCCTCGCATCTTGTCGGGATTGAGGGACAGCGAAGCAGCGATGTCACAATAGTTAACCTCAAGACTGATTGAGGTGTTACGCCTGGTGTGCAGGTCGTATTTTGACCAAACATTTTTCACCGTACCCTTGGCATGGATGTAATTGCCAGCATAGTTGCCGAGAAGTCGAAACAACCACTTCTCCTTGGGTCTGACAACATAGTTCGTGTCATATTTCGACGTATAATATTTGGTAGCGAGCTTTTTGTCCAAGCGTTTCTGTAAGTTCAGCTTTTCCTGCCCGACGCTGTCGGTGGTGGCGGCGGGTTGTGCCCCCGTCTCCACCATGACAGCGCACAGCAAGGCAGTAACTATCAATGTTCGAATCATCATAGACGACAGGTAAGTCCGATCTTTGTTTCAAAGGTGTTGGCACGCACCGTACTGTTCTGCCGCAGGACAAGATCCTTATCATAGTAATAGTTGTAGTGCGTGCGGCGTGAATAGTATGCTCCTGCCAAAGTGACAGACCACTGACGGGCAAGGTGTATTTCTATAACAGGGTTGATGACCAAAAGCGAAGCATTACTGTTGTCACCCTGCACGTTCAAGTAGTGCAGATCCTTCTCGCCACTGACGTAGGCATCCAGATCTTTGTCCTCGTAACCCTTCCATGTCCAAAGGCGGAAGTACTTGGCATTGAGTATGATACGTCCGTACCTGCCAAAGTCGAGCTGCGTCTTCGACTTGACACTGAATCCGCTACCCATGTTGTAGTCGCGTTCAATGACGTTGAAGTAGTCGCTCTTGGTACCACCAAGCAGGATGCCACTGACAAAGATACGCTGCTCCATCTTCGAGAGATAACCCATCTGTGGAAGTGAGAAGATGAAGCCGGGACCGAATCCGGCAGCCTCGCTGATGCGGTATGGTGTGAGCTCAGAACCATCTTCGATAGGCTTGGCATCATAATAGTTGAAGTGCTGATAGATACCAAACTCGCCCACCATGTCTTTCTTGTCAAGTATCGATGTGCTCCACAGACGTCCCACGATATTCAGCGTATTAACCGAAGGCTGTCCGCCACCGAAGGCGGCATTCGCCTCTAAGTCAAAGAAGTCGTAGGGAGTTTTATGTGTTTCACCATCTACCGATGTACCATACGCCAGCGTGAAGTTGAGGTAGGGAGCATGGACACCACGGAACAGGGCACCGTCGTCGGCCAGATAGCGCCAGCCCACAGAGAATGACACATCAACGGGAATCTTATTGAAGTCGTGATAACGATAATTTCTACTCTTTACACGCCAGGCATCGCCGCTGATAATACGGTGCAGTCCCTGTATGGGGTTGATGATGGTCGCAACAGCCTCACGTAAGAAACGGTTGAAGCCACGATCCCTGTCATCAAGGATTGTGTGACTCAGACGATGGGTCATTTCACCAATGGCCATACCTCCACAAGTGGTTGCCATAATATCGTTAATGGCCGGTGGCTCCGTCTCACCCAAGAATTCCCACATTGCAGAGCCCAGCAGCGCATAAGGAGCCGACTCCCAGAACGACAGACCGTTGGTGCGGGCGGCATTGAAATAAAGGTTGCCGTGATAGGGATGGGCAAACATATTGGTGATGAAGAAGTCGTTGTCCCACACCATACCATCGGTAAAGTTACGTTTCAGTGTGCGCAGAGTGGTCTGAGCGAAGTCAGATTTCAAGGCGTAACGGTCGAACAACTGCACGCCCACATTGATAGCCGTCACCTCGGCAGCTGCCTGCAAGTAGCCCTTCTTTACGGGCAGTGCCATCGTAGAGTCGGCAAAGACCAACTTCTTCCGTTTCTCCTCCCAAGCGCGCTTCCAGGAATCGTGCTGGTTGCGAGGCTGACGATACGTAAGACCCAGTTCGAACAATGGCCGGTTACGATAGGTCTCGTTACGATCGTAGTATCGCGTCAAGCCCCAGCCCACTGTGGCAAAGGCACCGAACTTCTTGCTGAACTGATAGTCAGCATTAATACGGGCCTGCAAGGAGTAGAGACGCTCAGGCTTGTCGTTGTTGTTCTTTGAGAAGGTTTCCACATGATAGTAACCCACGTCGCCACTCAGACTCCATTTTGGTGACAACTGGAAATACTGTCCCAAACGATAGAACAGGGCACCTGAAAACTTCGAGTCAAGTCCCATGAAGTGTGTTCCCACACCAAAGATGATGTACGTACTCTGGTTGCGATAGCGCACGG
>CAMZBS010000011.1 GCA_947304695.1 uncultured Prevotella sp. | reverse complement strand
CTGAATCTGTCGTTTGGAACCGACATTTCAAAGTATAAACTGGACAAGGAGTAATAGCGATATTACTAACCAGCCCAAAAAAGAAAAAAAACAAAAATGAGACACGGAAAGAAATTCAATCATCTGAGCCGTACTGCAGATCACCGCGCTGCCATGCTTGCCAACATGGCCATTTCGCTGATCATGCACAAAAGAATCACTACGACCCTGGCAAAAGCTAAGGCTCTGAAGAAGTATGTGGAGCCCCTGATTACTAAGGCAAAGGATGACTCGACCAACTCGCGTCGTGTCGTGTTCAGCTACCTGCAGAACAAGGAGGCCATTAAGGTTCTCTTTAGTGAGGTTGCTGAGAAGGTGGGCGACCGTCCCGGTGGCTACACCCGTATCATCAAGCTGGGTACTCGTCAGGGTGACGCTGCACAGATTTGCTTCATCGAGCTGGTAGACTTCGATCCTGAAATGGCTAAGACTGAGACCAAAAAGAAGACCACTCGCCGTTCACGCAAGTCAGCTAAGGCTGAAGCACCTGCTACTGAGGCACCTGCTGCCGAAGAAGCTCCTGCTGAAGAAGCTCCTGCCGAAGAAACTCCTGCAGCTGAGGCTCCTGCTGAAGAGGCAAAGGCTGAATAAGGTCATTAGCCTAATCAACTTTATAGGAAGATGTCCATCTCTGCATAGAGGTGGGCATCTTTTATTATGTTTTCATGCAAACAAATAACCCTTCACCAATGTGCTTGTTAGTGCGTTTTGTGAAGGGTGGTTCTGAAGGAATTGTCCTTATTATTTGTGGCGGTACTCGCTGGGTGAAACACCGAGGTGTTTCCTCACATAGGAACCGAAGTGGCTCATATTGGCAAATCCAAGTTTTGCAGAAATTTCCTTGATGGTCAGGTTCGAGTTCTTCAGATAGAAGCGGATGTCCTCTGTGGTGTACTGAATGATCCAATCCGAAGCCGTCTTGTCGCTGTATTTCAGGCAAAGCATCGTGAGATATTTCGGCGTGATGGCCAGTATGCTTGCGTAGTGGTTGATGGGGCGACGTTTCACTTCGTTGTTTGAAATCAAACCGAGGAAGCGGTTGAAGAGAATCTTTCCCTGCGATAACTTCACGGGTTCATTGTTGTTCTGATGAATCTCCAGCAGGTTACACATTTCCAGCAGCAGTGCCCTGACAAGCGATTGCACGATTTCGTATGGTGTATCCTCGTTGTTCTGTAGCTTAGAGCCGATGAGTCTGTAGTACCAGTCAAATTCATTGGTGGTCACAGGCGACAGCGAGATGATGGTGAGTTTGTTGACCACGTAGACAGCTTTGTGCCAGGTGTTGATGCGATCGTGGAGTAGTCCTTGTATGATATGGTCAGAAAGGTTGATGACATGGCATCTGAAATCATCGCTCATGTCAATATGCCTTAATTTCACGTTGGGCGGGCAGAAGAATACGTCGCCAGCGCTGATTATGTTGCGCGTGTCGTTGACTTTCATCGACATGGTTCCTGACAGGCACATGACAATCATGTTTGTCATAGGCTTCAGCGGATAAAGTGCTGGCAGATTCTGTATACCATCATACACAACCACATCCCCTTCGGTGTAGTCAACTACCAGGTTACTGAATTCTATGTACCTTCTTTGGTCTTTTAGTGTTGTATTGGCCATAAGTCATGATTTACGGTTACAAATATCCACAATTTTTTTTAGATTATAGTGTATAAATGAGTTTTTTTGTTGTTCATTTTTTCGTCTTTTCTTTTATTTGACATTGATTCTGTGCTTTTGAACACAATGGGCGTAAAAGTATTTTTACATTTCCCGCAGGCTTTGTCGCAAATGAAGTGTGGCCGTAGGATTTTCCCTAAAGAAAAATAGGGGAAATCCATTTTGCTATTTCATTCTTATTCGCTATCTTTGCAACCAAGAACATATAAACACAGATGAAGATGAAAAAAGGACTGATACTTTCAATGAGCTTTTTGCTGGTGCTTACCAGCTGTGGCAGTGCCGGTGCAGGCATGACGGTAGGAGGTGAGTTTGGCTATATCATCGGCTCCAGTATTGGCGGAATTTCTGATGGCTGGCGTGGTCATCATGTTGGTGGACTTATTGGTACTGTGGGCGGCGCAGTAGCCGGAGCGGCTATTGGTGCTGCTGTTGATGCGTCCCAGCAGCGCAAGTACGAAGAGGCCATGCAACAGCGCGAACGTGACATGGAGGCCCGTCGCGAGCAGCGTCAGCAGCAGCGTGACTGGCATTTGTCAACCGAACAGGTCGACCAGAGTGGTTTTGACCCCGATATGCGTGGTGACGACCGCATCACGTTCGATGACAATGCTTTCGACCGTCGTCCAAACAGCGTACACCGTCCCGACATTGAGCTTCGCCATGCGACGATTGCCGATGCCGACGGCAACGGCGTGCTGGTACGTGGTGAGGAGTGTACTGTCATGTTTGAGGTCATGAACAACACCCCGGCCGTTGTTACCGACATCTTTCCTTTCGTGGAGAATGTCACGGCTAACAAGCATGTCAAGGTGTCGCCCAACCTGCGTGTGGAGAGCATCCCCCCCTATCAGGGCATACGCTACACAGCCACCATCCGTGCCGACAAGAAGCTGAAGGATGGCGAGATTGTGGTGCGTGTGGGTGTCTCACAGGGACAGAAGGGCATCATTGCCTCCCAGACCCAGGAGTTCACCATGCGAACGGCACGTAAATAGCCGTCGCTCTTGCAGACTAAGTTCAGCGTTTTTGGGCAGCACCCCGCTTCTTGGGTTGCTGCCTTTTCTTATGTTCAATGAGCAGGTCCTCCTGCCAGATGGCTGTTAGTGTGTCTGGCAGTTCAATCGTGTCGATTCTCAAGGGTGGAATCCTGACCTTATATTCCTCCGTGGGTCTGAGCGGAATGATAATGTTGGCATCCATCGGCTCCACTTCCACTGTGGCAATGCCTTCGGCAATCATGCCCAGTTCTTTGGCTGCCCCCCACGACAGGTCGATGATGCGTCCGCGCACAAACGGCCCGCGGTCGTTCACCCTCACCGTCACCGAGCGTCTGTTGTCCGTGTGAGTCACTCTGAGCAATGTGCCAAAGGGGTGCGTGCGGTGTGCGCACGTCATCGAGTCATGGTGCAGCCTCTCCCCGTTGGCTGTCCGGCTTCCTGTTGCCCTGCGTGCGTAGAAAGAAGCCTTGCCCGTCTGGACTTGCGCCCCAGCGGGGTTAACGAACAGTGAACAGTGAATAGTGAATAATACCGTCAGCACCATTCCTCGCAATGATAAGCTATGGACTCCGTTTTTCGCTTTATTCACCATTCACTGATCATTTTTCATAAACCCGAAGGCTTTTATACAATTCCTTGTGCCAGCATGGCCTTGGCCACCTTCATGAAGCCGGCCACATTGGCACCTTTCACATAGTTCACGTAGCCCGAAGGCTCCTTTCCGTATTTTACGCATTGTTCGTGAATGCCCTGCATGATCTGGTGCAGACGCTGGTCAACCTCCTCAGCCGTCCACGCCATGCGCATCGAATTCTGCGTCATCTCCAGACCGCTGGTAGCCACGCCACCGGCGTTCACAGCCTTGCCTGGGGCAAACAGCTGCCCAGCAGCAACGAACTTGTTCACGGCTTCGGCCGTGCAGCCCATGTTCGACACCTCGGCCACGCATAGCGGCTTCTGTGCCAGAATCTTGTCGGCATCGTCACCGTTCAGCTCGTTCTGTGTGGCGCAGGGCAGATAGATGTCGGCTTTCTGTTCCCACGGTCTCTTGTCCTCGAAGAACTGGGCTCCGTCGAATTCTTCGGCATACGGCTCACAAATGTCGTTGCCCGAAGCACGCAGCTCCAATAGATAGTCAATTTTCTCAGCGTCCAGTCCTGCCGGGTCGTAGATGTAGCCGTCCGGTCCGCTGATGGTAATGACCTTCGCCCCCAGCTCCGTAGCCTTCTTGGCAGCACCCCAGGCCACATTGCCGAAGCCGGAGAGCGCCACCGTCTTGCCCTTGATGTCCAGTCCGTGGGCCTGAAGCATGTGGTTCACGAAGTACAGCGCACCAAAGCCCGTAGCCTCTGGACGCAGTATCGAGCCGCCCCATTCAATGCCCTTGCCCGTCAGGGTGGCACCGTGGAACTGCGAGGTCAGCTTCTTGTACATGCCGAACAGATAGCCTATCTCGCGGCCGCCCACACCGATGTCGCCTGCCGGCACGTCCATATCGGGACCTATTACCTTGTACAACTCGGTCATGAAGGCCTGGCAGAACCGCATAATCTCAGCGTCGCTCTTGCCGCGCGGGGAAAAGTCGCTTCCGCCCTTGCCGCCGCCCATGGGCAGCGTGGTCAGAGCGTTCTTGAACGTCTGCTCGAAGCCCAGGAACTTCAGGATGCTCAGGTTCACCGACGGGTGGAACCTCAGACCGCCCTTGTACGGGCCAATAGCCGAGTTGAACTGTACGCGGTAGCCTATGTTCACCTGTACCTCGCCCTTGTCGTCCACCCAGGGCACACGGAACGTGGTAATGCGCTCCGGCTCCACGATGCGCTCCACAATCTTTGCCTTCTCAAACTCAGGATGCTGGTTGTACACATCCTTGATCGACTCCAGCACTTCCCTTACAGCCTGAAGATACTCCAGTTCGCCCGGGTGCTTACGCTCCAGGGCCTGCATGATTTTCTCAACTTCCATAGTGTTACGATTTAAAAGGTATGATAGTTTAAGATCTATTTTTGTCATTTTGCTCATCGAGCACCGCAAATATAGGGAAAAATACGATACCATCCAAGGAATCCATCGAAAATTTACCGTATCTTCTTGCATTTTGTAGTTTGTTAAGACTTCTTGTTCCCCTCTGTAGCGTGTTCACTATTATGAAAAATCTTTACAAACACCCTTCTGAGATTCGCTCGGAATTCACAAACGGTCAGTCGCTTGCAAATGAGCGAATTATGGGCTATTTTGTAAGTAGTTGACAATCAGGCGTTTGTGTTTTTGGAGGCTTTTCTGCCCCTCTGAAACAACCGCTTTTGACCTCAAAAGTGGCTTATTTTCTATGCGTCTAAGCCTTATTTCCGATGCGTCTAAGCCTTATTTCCGATGCGTCTAAGCCTTATTTCCGGTGCGTCTAAGCCTTATTTCCGGTGCGTCAGAGGCTTTATGACTCCTAAACAGCAGGCGGCTGACTCTGAAAGCACCGCTTTCGGTGACTCCTTTTGTCTGGAAGCACCTGTTGTGAGAGCGCTTTTTTCTATGAATTATTTTTACAAATCCATGTTGCAGGATGGCTCGTAAAAAGTGTAGATGGACTGTTCCGCTTTTATCTCTTTGGGCAATGGCCATAAAAAAAAAATGTCGATAAATTTTGTTATGTGGGAATTAATGACTACATTTGCAGCTGAAATTACTATTAACAGCCCACATGCAAACACTCAGAAAGCTTCGCCTCCATACGGCTGTGGCCGCTTCGTTGCTTCTCGTTGCGCTCTTTTCGTGCAGCGATGAGCTGACTGAGGCAATTTACCCCCCCCATTTTTCACTTAATTTAACATTTCAACTTCAGCAGGAGAATGTCACCCGTGCCAACGACTACGGCTTCGTGACAGGCGACCGCATGGGCATCTACGTCGTCGACTACAACGCCGACGGCACTGCAGGCCCCCTTACTGCCACCGATAACCGTGCCAGCAACGTGGTCTACACCTACGACGGCGATGCCTACTCCTGGTCATCGCCCACCACCATTTATTGGCGCGACCGCCAGACACCCGTCAGCATCTACGGCTACTATCCTGCTCAGAACTATATCAATGACCCCACTGCCTGGCAGTTTAGCATTCAGACCGACCAGAGCACGCCCGCCCAGAACGGCACCCTGTCGGGCTATGAGCAGAGCGATCTGTTGTGGGGCAAGGTGGCTCGTGCCGAATACACCGAAGACCAAATCGTCGTCCGTTACAACCATATCCTCGCGGGCGTGCGCGTACATTTGATTAAAGGTACAGGTGTGAGCGACATTGAGTGGCAGAAACTCGACAAGATAGTTCTTGTCGACAACACCGTGACTTCAGCCACCGTCGACCTGTCCTCAGGTTCGGTGGACTGCGGCAGTGCCTCCGACACTCAGATGCCTGTCTGCATGGCCCAGCAAACGGGCGATGACTACCGTGCCGTCGTCATTCCCCAGACTGTGGCCGCAGGCAAGCAGCTCATCAGCATCACCCTCGACGGCCAGACCTACAGCCATCAGCTCACTGCCCCCATGCAGTATCAGGGTGGCAAGCTCCACAACTTCACCTTGACCGTAAACAAAAGCGAACTGTCTGGTGACTATCAGATCACCGTCACCGACGACGGCATCTCGCCCTGGGTGAACGATGAGACCAGCCACCAGTTCTCAGCTATGGCATACGTTACGGTGCATTGTTCGGAATATGGTACCTTAATGCAGTGTCTTACTAATGCAGGCTATGATTATAAAACTATTCAGAACTTGAAGGTGACAGGAGAAATATCAGAATCAGACTTTGATTTGCTTCGTGATCAGATGCCGGAACTACACCATCTCAATCTGAAAGAGGTAACGGTAAAGCATATCTGCACAGAGGATGGATGGCTCTCACATGGATCACACGACTATGATGTTTTTGAAGACAACATCATGGGCAAACTTAGTGGCAATCAAACTATCCGTTCGCTCATACTACCAACTACACTCAAAAGGATAACGGGGCTCTCTAGCATGCGACTGATGTATTCTACCCTTGAGATTCCAGAAGGTGTAACTCGCATTGATGAATATGCTTTAAGTTATAATGATTATAATGGAGTGGAAATGATTCTGCCCAATACGCTTGACTCCATCTGTGAAGGGGCTTTCTATGCATGCAGATACAAATGCGAGCTAAAACTTTCTGATAACATTTCATATATAGGTGGTGGCGCCTTTGGTAATAATTATGAAGACGCATGTGATCCCAATTTCTATGGTGTGTTCCACCTTCCTTCGAAAATTAAAGAACTGGTTCCTGGTATGTTCAGCGGACTTGGACGCACAGGCAATTTTGTAGGAACCATAGAACTTCCACAAGGAATCATTGAGACCCCAGATGCTAATTGGCAGGGTAGTTGGGCACCAAATCTTTCTAACTACTTTGAACTGATTCTGCCTTCAAGCATGAAACGCATTGGTGATTTATCCTTTACTCAGCTAAAGCTTTCAAAACTACAACTGAACGAAGGCTTAGAGGAGATTGGATATGGTAATTTCAAATACGGCAGTGCTCCCTTCCCTCTCTACCTGCCCAGTACGCTACGTTCTATTGAACGGGAATGTTTCAGTGGAAATGGCTTCGAAGGCAATCTTATTATTCCAGAGCAGTGCCTATATATTGCAGAAAACTGTTTTCAGGGAAACTGTTTCACGAGCATTCAATTACCGTCGCGTTTGGAGAACATCAATAGGGGATGCTTCGCCAATAATGGTTTTCTTACATCTATTACACTTCCGAAATATGTCAGTTATATTGGCGAGGAAGCCTTTGATGGTTGCGATGCGTTACAAACAGTTGTATGCCTGAATCCAGAGCCACCAGAACTGGGTGGTGCCATTTTCCAAGGTGTCTATTTCGACAAATGCATATTGCAGGTGCCAGAGGCATCAGTAGAAACCTATCGCCACACTGCTGGTTGGAATCAGTTCAAGAATATCACAGCTTATCACGAACTAGCTTTTAATATTCCAGAAATTCTTGCACTTGACAAAGGACAGACGGCTACGGGCGTGATTCGTTCCGAAGGTGCTTGGCAGGTAAGCGAATGTCCCGACTGGGTCACGGTGTCGCCGTCGAGTGGTACCGATGAGGAACGGAAGACCGAACTGACCATCACTGTGAAGCCCATGACCAGTGAGGGCGAACGTAGTGGGCGCATCGTGTTCAAACTCAACGGCAAGGATTACACCACTTATACTGATGTGCGGCAGATTTGCAGTACCGATATTAAGGAGGATCAGGAAATAGTCCTGCAGACGGCTTCTGTTGGAGCCTCGCGCGCGATACCTTTATTTATAGTGGGCGAGGGCTACAGTGCCGAGGATGTGGTCAGCGGCCAGTACATGGACGACATGCGACAGCAGATTGACTACCTCTTCTCATGCGAACCTTACAAGACCTACAGAAACTATTTCACAATATCTACAGCCATTGCCGTCTCGCCTGAGCATGGCATTAATGGGCGAACCCGTTTTGCCAGCGATGACTGGCAGGTGACTCGCGACGACCTGGTGTGGGCCTACGCTAAGGCTCATGGTGCAGGCATCACCGAAGAAAGAAGTGGCGAGACTACCGTCGTTGTGCTTCTAAACACCAGCTATTTAGGCAACAACACTTCTGTGCTTAGCGATAATGGACGTACCATTTCCTATTTGGGAAAGAGTACTGACAGCTACCCCTACTCACAGCGTGAGTTCGTGCTGCGTGAAGTAGGTGGTGTGGCCTTCGGCCATTTAGGCGAAGAAGGCATCAGTCACTTCACCTTCCTCAAGTCGTGTACCTGTCCCAACTGCAATGCCATGAGCCGCTTCCAGCATGCCAAGTCACAGGGATGGTATGAAAACATCAGCCTGACGGGCAGAATGAACGAAGTTCTTTGGAAGGATTTCATCTTTGACAGCCGTTATGCCCAGTATGTTGACATTTTTGAGGGTGGATATAACCACGCCCGTGGTGTTTTCCGTTCGGAGAATATGAGCATTATGGGCACCACTTTCATCCCCTATTTCAATGCCATCAGCCGTATGAGCATCGTGAAGCGTATCATGCAATATGCTGGCGAGACCTTTACCTTTGAGAAGTTTGCAGAGAAAGATAAACGAGAATATCCGAATGAATTCTAAATTATTAATTTTAAATTATGATATGCTTATGAAAAAGATTTCTTTTCTGATGGCAGGCATGGCCTGTATCATGATGACTGCTTGCAGCAGCAGCGACGACGAAGTGACGAACGAGGAAAACGTGTCGGGTGAGGCCAAAATGGTGCGCCTGCAAACACGTTCTGGTGACGAATCGCCTGTAACAGTAGAACAAGTGGGAGTCTTCATGGTATATGGAGCCATGCAGGAATCGGGCAACTACATCAACAACATGCTCCTACAGTCGAATGGCGCAGGTGCTTGGGAATCACAGTATCCCGTGTTCTGGAAAGACAATGCCACCGTGGCCGACTTCTACGGTTATGCTCCTTACAACAGCGGTGTGACCAACGCCTTGGCCTATAACTTCCAGGCACAGACCGATCAGAGTACGGCTGCCGTTCAGAAGCAGAGTGACTTCCTTTGGGGCAAGCTGGCCGAACAGGGACCTACCGACAATGTGCTCAGCCTGACGCTGAACCACCTCTTTGCACGTGCCATCATCAAGGTGGCTCCCGGTGAAGGCTTTACGGCCGATGAACTGAACAACGGTACGCTTAGCGTGCGCCTGAATAGCATCCGCACCCAGGCCACCATCAATCTGGCTACAGGTGCCGTCACCGCATCGGGCAATGCTGCCAGCATCACTCCGCTGAAGGAGCAGAATCTGCAGTACAGTGCCGTAGTGGTACCCCAGCAGGTGGCCTCTACGGGCATCGTCACCGTGACCTGGAACAATGCCAACTATACGCTGACACGCGCCATGACCTTCGAGAGCGGCAAGCAGTACACCATTACCGTGACCATGAAGAAGACCTCAGGCGGCATCAACATCGGCATTGGTGACTGGGAAGTGGTCGACGAGGACTTTGGTGGAACGGTAAATTGAGTTAGAAGTTAAGAATTAGGAGTTTGATGAGAACTGACAAGTATATCGCCATTCTGTCTGCCCTGTTGTTGTCGGCCTGTGCCGACGACAACGGGTGGATGGAATCTGTTTCCACGGGCGAGCCATTGCAGGTGTTGGCGCAAGTGGAACAGCAGTACGTGACCCGTGCCAGCGACGGAGGCTTTGCCACTGGTGACGAGATAGGTGTTTACATTGTGAACTACGACGGCCAGCAGCCACAGCCACTACAGGTCGTGGGCAATCATGCCGACAACGTGCGCTTCACCTACGATGCCGACAACGGTACGTGGACAGGTTCCTATCAGCTCTACTGGAAAGACAAACAGACCCACGTGGATGCCTACGGCTATTATCCTTTCGATGCCAACCTGCGGAGCGTCGAAGACTATCCGTTCAGCATCCAGCGCAATCAGCGCGACCAGCTCACCACGGGACGCCACCTCTCCGGCTATGAGGCCAGCGACTTCCTCTGGGCCAAGGCTGAAGACGTTGCGCCCGGCACCCCCATCAACCTGAAGCACCACCATGTAATGGCCGGTGTGCAGGTAACGCTCGTTGAAGGTGATTACTTTGATGAGGGCGAATGGGACACACTGGAAAAGAGCGTGCTGGTGGAAAACACCGCGCTCGACACCTATATTAATATACAAACAGGTACGGTGGGCATCAGCCGCCGTTCGGCCACGGGCAGCATCACACCCCAGCAGCGCGGTACCCAGTGGCGTGCCGTGGTGGCCCCGCAAACGGTGGCTGCTGACAAAACGCTGCTGGCCATCACCGTGGGCGGCATTAGCTACAACTTCCAGCGTGCTGCCGCCATGACCTATTATAAAAGCAAACTGCACAAGTTCACCATCAAGGTCGATAAGCGCCTGCCCGAAGGCGACTATCATTTCTCGCTGATCAGTGAGTCCATCACCCCTTGGGAAAACGACGCCATGAGTCATAATGGTGAAGTGCGAGAATACACTACGATACATGTAGATGAGGAACACTCCTTGGAATACGTGTTGGATAGTATGGGGCTTGACCCAAGTAAGATTGTTAATCTAAAACTGACAGGCTGTATAGCTGATGGCAGTTTCGATTATATTCGACAGAGGATGACCTCCTTAGAGGCATTGAATCTGAAAGAATTGCGCACAAAGAACATGAGGCTAAGTGGTCCATGGGAGGATCCCGGACGTGAATATGGTATGCCTGAAGCTGCTGATGACTACATACCCTATGGGGCTTTTGAAAATATGTTATCACTGCGCTATTTTGTGTTTCCCGACCATCTGAAGGGAATCGGAGTAATGGCGTTTCCGGGTACAAGCCTGTGTGGTTCCTTGATACTTCCAGAAGGAGTCAAATATATTGGAAGAGACGCTTTTGTCTGCTACGGCCATAAGGGAAGTATGATGACGGGTGAGCTTTATATCCCCTCAACGGTGGAATACATTGGCGATAATGCCTTTGGGGGTAATGACGGCGATCTGAATATGTGTTTTTTCACAAACGAACTTGTGCTGCCTGCTTCCATGAAGTATCTTGGCAGCGGTGCATTCATTGGCTGTAGCTATATGACGGGCTCAATACATATTCCTGAAGGACTCGCAGAACTCAATAATGCCTGGCCTGCCCAGATTGGAGGACCAATCGTAATTCCTCAGGGAGTGAAGAAAATCAATGGCATTCCGCGTGGTGCAATTGGAGATGTTTATGTGCCTGAAGGCGTTGAAGAGATTGGTTCCTATGCTTTTCATGCCACTCAACACCTCCGAAACATCCATTTGCCATCTACTCTTAAGAGAATCGAAAGAGATGCGTTCAGCCTATCAGGAGTTACCCATGTGAACATGCCAGAAGGCATTGAAATAATTGAGGAGGCTGCTTTCTATGATTGTGAAAACCTACAGGACACGCTTGTCATACCATCAACGGTAACCCAGATTCGTGGAAGTGCTTTTAGATTCTGCAGACAACTCACCGCCGTCATTCTGCCTGCTGGCTTACAAGGTATGCAGGGAGACGCATTTGCGGATTGTTCATCATTGGACTATATCGAATGCCAGGCTGTGGAGCCGCCAGCCATAGAGGAGAGTACATTTAGTGGCGTGGAAAAGAATAATTTTACGGTTGTTGTTCCTACGTCAGCAGTGGAAGCATATAAGGCAGCGCCTTACTGGAGCGAGTTCAGGCGCATCTCGTCAGACAGCAAGTTTGTGTGCCGCCCCATGCAGGCAAAGCTCTTGAACAAAGGCAATGTGCGTGAAGTGGTACTGAATGCCGACACACAGTGGACGGTGCAGTCATGTCCTAATTGGATTCATGTAGACAAGACTTCGGGCACAAAGAAAACAGAGTTGAAGATAACCATTGACAACATGTCCCATCATCAGGGCGACCGCGAAGGCAGCGTTGTGTTCCGTTTGGCACGTAATGATGAGGACGGAAATCCCATCACGTGTACTTACACGGTGAAACAGTTTGACTATGAAATAGAAGAAGACGAGGTTCTGACATTGCAAACTGCAACACAGGGTATTAATGGTGGTATTGACATACTTTTTGTAGGTGATGGATACGATGCTGAAGACATTGCACGCGGTACTTACCGCACCGATATGGAAGAAGAAATGGAATACTTCTTCGGTGTGGAACCTTATAAAACATATCAGCAGTATTTCAATGTCAGCATAGCAATGGCCATGAGTTATGAAAGTGGCATGCAGGATTCACCTGACAAATGGCGCAACACAAAATTTAATATCACTTGGGGCGCAGGCGACAATGGCCGGTTGAGCGTGCCTTTTGAAGACATTGCCGATTATGTGTTGACCGATATTGTGCAGAGTCCTGTCACGGCAAGTAATATCAGCCGTTCATTGATTATTTGCGTACCGAATTCTGATGCTTATGAAGGACTGACGGCTATGTATGCCGACGGTTCGGCAATTGCCGTTTGTCCGATGAGTAAATTCGACTATCCCAATGATGCGCGTGGACTGATACAACATGAGGCTGGTGGTCACGGATGGGCTAAGCTTGATGACGAATATGTTTACCATCGTGACAATATCCACACCTGTCAGTGTCCTTGCTGTGGCCATGTGAGTGCCGTGGAGACCATGCATGCCATGGGATGGGGACGCAATGTGTCGCTCAATGGAAAGTATGGAAGCGTGGAATGGAAACATCTGATCCCTCATCCGAAATACAGCGACATTGTGGATATTTATGAAGGCAGCCACATGCATTCACAAGGCATTTACCGCTCAGAACTGAATTCGTGAATAACAACGTGCCATACTTCAGCACATGGTCCCGCCAGCTTATTGTGGAACGTATCAAGGATGCAGCAGGCGAGACGTTTGATTTCTCCGATTTTGTGCAGCATGACAGTAGGGCGTATGGAAGTAAGTTCCTTACCCGTTCCATGAATGACACTCCGTGGCAGCAGGTCAAAGCCATGCACAGTGAAGGTCATGGACCTGTTATCAAAGCTGGTTCTCCTGTGGACTATCTGAAGAAGAAAGGAGGTAAGAGATGAAGAAAGCTATATATATAATAGGTGCGCTTCTTGGAATATGGGCTTGCACTGAGCATGATGACTTGCAGTCGTTTGGCCTGAAAAGTCAAATACCCATCAATGTTGGGACTACATATCCAGGCACTACAACCCGGTCTGTTATAGATGGGGAATTCAGCACGGGTGACGAAATGGGTGTTTTTGTAGTTGATCGCGACGAAAACGGTCAGCCAACAGAAGTAAAGCTCCAAGGAAACCGTGCTTCAAACATGCGTTTCACCTTACAGGATGACGGCACATGGACTTCGCCAACTCAGCTCTTTTGGGACGTGAAAGGAACTGCTGCAGACTTTTATGGATATTACCCTTTCGATGGGAATTTGCCTTCGGTAACTGCTTATCCGTTCTTCATAGCCAATCGGCAGGATACCGTTGTTCCGTCAAAAACGGTTAATGGCTATGTTGCCAGCGATTTGCTTTGGGCAAAGCAGGAAAATGTGAGTCCGACAACGGAAACAGTCAATTTACTGTATCATCACCTGATGGCAGGCGTTTGCATTACGCTGGAGAAAGGAACTGGCTTTACTGACGATGAGTGGAATGGCTTTGAAAAGACTGTGATTCTGAAAAACACAGTGCTCAGTGGTATCGTTGATTTGACTTCTGGTGCCTTAACTGTAGGTGAAGGAACCGTGGGCAATATTATTCCTTTGCCGTATCAAGGACAGTGGCGGGCCGTGGCGTTTCCTCAAACAATTGCGGCAAACAAAGTAATAGTATCTCTTACCATTGATGGCCAAAGCTATTCGCTTACGAAAAATGAGCCCATGACTTTAATGTCTGGGAAAATGCATCGTTTTACGATTCAGGTAAACCGTAATACACCTTCGGGAGATTTTCAATTCGCGTTACTGGATGAGGTCGTTACGGATTGGGTTGACGATGCTGATATGCACGAAGGGTTGGTGCGTCAGTATGTCGTGGTAGAAGTCAGCGAGGCAGGCACCTTAGCAACAACATTGGAAACCATGGGCCTGAATGCTGCCGAACTGTTAGCACTTAAGATTGTAGGTCCTGTAAATGGTGATGACTATCAGACTATTAGCACCATGAAGAAATTGACGCATTTGAATCTGATAAAAGCAATACCAGAAGACGGGGCACTGTATGGCATCGAATGGATGCCAATGCTGGAAAAAGTATTCTTTCCTGAAAAAGGTCTGAAATACATAGACTGTTTTAACGAAGTACGTCACCTCACAGGTTCACTTATTATACCAGAAGGTGTCGTTGAGGTAGGTGGATTTTGGGGATGCAACTTTACAGGAACACTGACTTTGCCTTCTACATTGAAAGTCTTAGGATTAGACATAGACCCTTTCAAAGGTGAGTTGGTAATTCCTGAAGGATTGGAGAAATGGGAACCTATTGGGTTTGGAAATGGTGGAAAAATTACGGGTACCATGTATCTGCCTCCTACGTTGAAAGAGATAAACAGTCCACTACCTTCTGGACTCACTGGTACTATCAATATCCCACAAGGTTGTAAGATATGTGGTGGCGCATTTGCTGGTACCCAATGTACTTCTATCATATTTCCCGAAGGAATGTCAGAAATTCCAGCGAATTGTATTGGAGGTTCAGAGATACGTGGTGAGATCAAGCTTCCATCGACTGTTACCAAAATAGGGTCTTGTGCTTTCGCTGGATCAAAGATTACAAGGATTATTTTCCCTGACGCTTTAAAAGAAATAGAAAAAGGAAATTATTATTTTGAAGGTGCGTTCACAGGATGTCGTCTAATGGGTACGCTCACTTTACCGAAAAATGTAGTGCGAATACCTCAAGGATGTTTCATGAATTGCACGGGTATTGCAGAAATCGTCATTCCTAAAAGAACACAACTTCTTGATGCCTACTGTTTCGCTGGATGTTCAAATATTAGTTCAATCATTTGCCAAAGCGAGGAACCTCCATTTGTGGTTGACAATGCCTTCCTTGGCGTGCCGAAGGACAACTTTACTGTTGAAGTGCCGAAGGGTTGTGTGGAGAGATACCGGCAGGCGCGTGGCTGGAGTGACTTCAAACGGATATCTGAATATAAAAACTTCGTATGCCGTCCAGCACAAGTAGGTGCCCTTAATACGATTCACACAGAAGAAATCATACTCAATGCCGATGGTGCATGGACGGTGGCAGAGAAACCAGATTGGGTAATACTCTCAAAGACTAGTGGTACAGGTAAGACCGCCTTGATGCTGACCGTTCAGCAGTTGCCGCAAGGACAAGGTAACCGTATGGATACGGTGAAGTTTGAAATGGACGGCTATACTACATCTTGTGTGGTGCGACAATACGACTACGAACATGCGGAAGACAGTTATCTGACATTGCAAACAGCCACGAAAGGACAGCGTGGTGGCATTGATATTGTTTTCGTTGGTGACGGATGGGACGGACAGAGTATCAGCGATGACTCCTATCTGGATCTTGTACGTTATCAGGCAGAGTGTTTTTTCGCAGTTGAACCATACCGATCTATGCGTGAATATTTCAATGTCTACGTTACCTTCCCATTGTCGCAGGAAAAAGGCGTAAATACCATGTACACTTATGTGAACAATCGTTTTGGAACTTTGCAGGGCATATCATCGCTCCTTACTGTCGCACAGACCGAATGCACTTCTTCAAAACTTATTATAGAGACGGATGAAGTGCAACAATATGTGCTGGAGAAAACACCTGTTGTGCAGGACAATCTTGGACGTACACTTATTGTGGCTGTGCCCAACTCAACAGAATATGAGGGCAATACTGTATTTACCAACGATGGTTTGGCCATTGCTATTTGTCCACCGTCTGAACAGCCATATCCGCGTGACACCCGTGGTGTGATACAGCACGAAGCTGGTGGTCACGGCTTTGGTAAGTTAGGCGATGAGGCCATTACGCGCAATGCTTTTGCTCCGAATTCTGTGAAGCAACAGATTGAAGAAATGCATGGTCGTGGCTGGTATGATAATCTTACTACAACGGGCAAACTACATGATGTGCCTTGGGCTGACTTTATCTTTGATCCTACATACAGTGATTATGTGGATGTCTACGAAGGAGGCTTTGGCTTCACTCGTGGAATCTATCGTCCTGAAGTGAATTCGTGTATGAATTACGGGATTCCTTATTATAATGCTCCTTCACGCTTGAGCATCTGGAAGCGTATCAAGGAGTATGCTGGTGAAAACTGGACAATGGAGGAATTCCGTGTGCAGGATACCTTTGAATGGGGATTGACGAGTATTACCCGTTCGGATGTTGCAGATTTATCAAACCTGCAACCCTATACGAATGGTAATCATCACATGCCTACATTGATCCGTTTAGGTGAAATGGGCAATGTAGTGCGGGCCATCCGGGCAAAACTGAAAAATGAAAGAATGAATAATAGAAGATAATATGAAGAAGATTTGGCTTTTGGCTGTGGGAGCACTGATGATGGCGGCCTGCAGCAGTGAAGAGACAAGTGAACAGCAGGGCTTCGTGGCCGACAAAGGAGAGATCCAGCTACAGTTTGTGCATCCGGCGCAGACACGTGCCACTGATACGCAGTTTGAGAACACGGATCAGATTGGTGTGTATGTGACGGCAAAGGACGTGGCACTGCAGATTGGCGGAAATGAGGTGAATAACGAGTTGTTTACGTATAATGGCACGTCGTGGACGTCGAGCCGAAGGGTGTACTGGAATGAAGGACAGCACGACGTGTACGCTTACTATCCTTATTCGAAGACGGTCAATGACATTATGGACTATTCTTTTGAGGTGCAGGCCGACCAGAACACGGACGATGGTTATACGCAGAGCGATTTTCTTTGGGCTGGAAAGAAAGACGTGGCGGCTTCGGCACAGCCTGTGGCCATGCAGTTCGCCCACAAACTGTCGAATGTGGTAGTGCGACTGGAAAAGGGCGAAAACTATACAGGTGACATTCCTGCTTCGACGGAAGTGTATATCCTCGGTACGGTGACTAAGGCTGTGATTGACCTGAGTACGGGCGATGCCGCCAAGGACGATTATGCAGGTACAGGCACTGTGCGCTGCCGTCAGAACTCGGCTGCGGAGTATGTGGCCTGCGTGGTGCCGCAGAATATCACTACGCGCCGCCCGCTGGTGGAAGTGATAACCAATGGCGTGAGCTACTTGATGGAAGGCAAGATTTCACTGAAGCCGGGCATGCGCCATACCATCAGCGTGACGCTTGACAAAAATCCGGAGCAGACGAAGATTGACATTGGTGGTGAGATTGGTGGCTGGTAAACGGACTGTGCGTATGGCTATGTTCAGAATATGGATATTGGCGGCCTTCATGATCAGTGGGCTTCCTTGTCGGGCTGGTAAGGCAGATACTTTGTCGGCGTATATGGAGGAAGAACGCTGGGATGACAGTTTGTCGGTTGTGATTCCTGTGGAACCATCCGCTGGGATTGAAGCAGTCTTTACAGAAAAGCGGGTCACGGTGTTTTCCGTTACAGGCCGTTTGCTGGGCCGCAATGTGGTTTGGGCTGACTTTAAGAAAAAACTTCCTGCGGGCGTCTACGTGGTGGCCCATAGGAAGTTTGTGGTGAGATAGCAGCCTTGCTGTTATCGCAGCTCTGGCCAGCCATCAGCAGTCCAGTGAATGGGCCGCTGAATGAGGATGCTTGCACCGTTCATCTTGGTGCTGTAGCCGTGACAGATGAAAATGTCTTCGTCGCCGAAGGTGTAGGCTGCGCAGTGGCCAGCGGCCTCATATTCCTGCTTGTCGCCCTCGATGAAGAGCGTGCCGCCGCCTTCCAGCATCGGCTTGCCGTTACGGTCAACGTAGGGACCGTCTATGTTCTTTGAGCGACCCACTGCCACACGGTAGTTGCTTTTGGCTCCACGACAGCAGTAGTCCCATGACACGAAAAGATAATACCAGCCGTTTTTCTTGAAAATGAATGGGGCTTCAATGGCATTGCGTCCTGCAAACTGCGATGTGGGGTTCTCTGCCGCATTCGGGTCTCCTGGGCGATGACGGCGGGCAATGGTCTTCGGATTAAGTGGAGCGTTTAGAGTTGCCATCTGTATGCCGTCCCAGAATGAGCCCCAGGTCATCCAGAGTTGGTCGTTGTCGTCGACGATGAAGTTGGGATCGATGGCGTTCCATTGGTCACGGCCTTCCTGTGACTTCACAACACAGCCTTCGTCGCGCCACTGGCCGTTCAGGCGGTCGGCAGACATCAAGCCAATGGCACTGGTGTTCTTGCCAAAGGTGGAGCAACTGTAAGCCAACCACCAGCGGTCGTGCCAGCGGATGATGTCGGGAGCCCACACGTGGTTGCGGAAGCCTGGCACGGAGTCCTGCGTCCATTGGGGCAGGTTCTCGATGAAAGGAGTGGGCTGGATGACCCATGTCTTGCGGTCTTTCGATGTGGCCCAACTGATGCCCATGCCTGTGGATAGCAGGTAGTAAGTGCCGTTCTCTTGGGCCATGACGGGGTCGTGTACCATTACCGTGTCGGTGGCGTATGCCATGCGGCGGAAGTTGGGACGGCGGTTACCGGGCTGGGAATGTGCGATATGGCATGTGGCCATACAGAACAGCGCAAGAATTAGTTTTTTAGTCATAAGTAGTTTGTTTTTAAGTGTTAATATAGAAGAAGCAGGCCAGCGAAGGCCGACATGAGAATCATCTGGATGGGGTTAATCCTGAAGACGAGGGTACCAATGAAGGTGGCGACGAACAGCATGACGCTGATCCAGAACTGCCAGGCGTTTTCCGAAGGAGTGGAGAAGTTCTCCTTGGTGCAGAGCAGCAGCGTTGCAGCAGCCAAGAGACCAACAACGGCAGGGCGGAGTCCGGCAAAGACCGACTGCACGGCCTGTGTCTTCATGTACTTCAAAAAGAGTTTGCTAATCAGGATCATCAGGATGAGCGACGGCAGTACCAGTGCAAAGGTTGCTGTGGCCGAGCCTAAGATGGCCATCGGGACAGAGTATCCTGCATTGATGCAGGCTGTGTAACCGGCGTATGTGGCCGAGTTGATGCCAATGGGGCCAGGCGTCATCTGGCTGATGGCCACAATGTCGGTAAACTCGGCTGAGTTCATCCAGTGCCAGTGTTCCACGGTCTCATGCTGTATGAGCGACAGCATGCCGTAGCCGCCGCCAAAGCCGAACAGACCAATCTCGAAGAACGTAATGAAAAGGTATAGGAAAATCATTCCGTCGGTTTTATCAAGGTTCCGTAGACGTAGCCGCCGATACCGGCTGCCAGTATAATATAAATAGGTGAAACGCCCATGAGCCAGATGAGCAGTGCCCCGGCAATGGGAATCCAGCAGTTGGCCCACGACAGCTTGGCACTCATGGCCAGTTTGAACGTGGGAACGGCAATGAGTGCCACCACGGCAGGACGAATGCCGCGGAACATCGAAGCCACGACAGGATTGTCCTGAAACTGGTGGAAGAATATGGCGATGGCCAGGATGATGAGAAAAGAGGGTAGGGCGGTGCCCAGCGCACAACTGACAGCCCCTGTCTTCTTCTTCAGTTTGTAGCCGATAAAAGTACTGATGTTGATGGCAAACACACCCGGACAGCTCTGGGCGATGGCAATGAGGTCAAGAAACTCTTCCTTTGATACCCACTTGTGCTTGTCTACCACTTCGGCTTCGATAATAGGAATCATGGCATATCCACCCCCAAGGGTGAACATGCCAATCTTGAAGAATGTCTTGAAGCTTTGCAGATAAATGTTCATTGCTGTTCAACCCACTTACGTGCGTTTACAAATGCCTCAATCCACGGAGTCACTTCGTCCATGCGCTTGCCAACGGGATACCAGGCGCACTGCCAGGGGAAGATGGCACGCTCCAAGTGAGGCATCATGCACAGGTGACGGCCGTCGGCCGAACAGATACCGGCCACGTCGTAGTCGGAACCGTTTGGGTTGGCGGGATAGCCGTGGTAGTTGTACTTGGCAATGATGTTATATGTGCTCTCTGCTTCAGGCAGGGAGAACTTGCCTTCTCCGTGAGCCACCCATAGCCCCAGTTTCGTACCGCTGAGCGAACCGAACATCACGCTGTCGTTCTTCGGAATCTGCAGGGTGATGAACTCGCTCTCGAACTTATGCGAGTCGTTGTGCAGCATCTTGGCACCCTTTGCGCCTACCAGTCCCAGCTCCACCATGAGCTGGCAACCGTTGCAGATGCCCAGTGAGAGCGTGTCCTTGCGGGCATAGAACTTGTCGAGGGCTTCCTTGGCTTTGGGGTTGTAGAGGAATGCACCTGCCCAGCCCTTGGCTGAACCCAGCACGTCGCTGTTGGAGAAGCCACCGCAGAACACGATGAAGTTCACATCCTCCAGTGTCTCGCGGCCCGAGATAAGGTCGGTCATCATCACGTCCTTCACATCGAAGCCAGCCAAGTACATGGAGTAAGCCATCTCGCGCTCACCGTTGGTGCCCTTTTCGCGGATGATGGCAGCCTTGGGAGCCGTTTTGTCAGTTGCTGTGGAACAGCTGCATGCTGGACGACGGGGGTTGAGACCGTAGTGGGCCAGTGTTCCTTCGAAATGACGGGGGAACTTCATCTCCAAGGGCTGCTGCTTGTAGTTCTCAAAGCGCTCGCGGGCCTTGCCGTTGAAACTCTGACGGCGGTCGAGCAGGTAGCTTGTCTTGTACCATACGTCGCGCAGGTGGTCGATGTCGAAGCTCAGCGTTTGGGTTGCAGAGTCAGTGTCACCGCTCACGGGACAGACGACCTCAATGGTGCGGCTGTCTTCCACGGGGTAACCAATCTTGGCGTAGCCCACACCAAGGTCTTCCATCAGTTCACGGAACTCAAACTTATGCTCGTCGCTCACCTCAATCACCACACCAGGATTCTCGGCGAAGAGCGTCTTCACAATGTCACCGTCGCTGCAAAGGTCGTGCAGGTTGATGTGCAGACCGCCACGGGTGTTGGCAAAGCACATTTCAAGCAGACAGGTGATAATACCACCAGCTGAGATGTCGTGGCCGGCTTCCACCCATCCGCGACGGATGAGTTCCTGTACGGCGTTGAAGGCATCGGCAAAATACTCCGCGTCCTTTACCGTAGGCACGTCGTCGCCCACTTTGCCCAGGCTCTGTGCGAAGGCAGAACCGCCCAGGTGCTGTTCGTCGAAGGAGAAGTCGATATGATAGATTGAGCTGTTCTTGTTGTTGTTCAGTACGGGACTTACCACTTTGCGGATGTCGGAAACTTCACCGCCTGCGCTGACGATGACCGTTCCCGGTGAGATGATCTTCTCACCATTGGGATACTGCTGACTGAGTGAAAGCGAGTCCTTGCCCGTGGGAACGTTGATGTTCAGGTCGCAGCAGAAGTCGCTCAGGGCTTTCACGGCAGCATAGAGACGGGCGTCCTCTCCTTCCTGTGAACGGCAGGGCCACATCCAGTTGGCACTCAGGCTGACGCTGGAGAGTCCTTCGGTGAGTGGAGCCCAAACAATGTTGGTCAGTGCCTCGGCTACAGACAGCACGCTACCTGCTTCGGGCGAAGCCAGTCCAGCCTGTGGGGCATGGCCGATGGCTGTGGCAATACCCTTGCGGCCTCGGTAGTCGAGAGCCACCACACCGCAGTCGCTCAACGGCAGTTGGATGACACCCTGACACTGCTGGCGGGCAATCTTACCCGTTACAGAACGGTCTACCTTGTTGGTGAGCCAGTCCTTGCAGGCCACGGCCTCGAGTTGGAGAACGCGCTCCAGGTATTGCTGGATGGTATCAGCGGCAGAGCTGTTGTCAATATTATAGGCGACGGGGGCATAGTGGCGCTCTACGGTGTTGTCGCGCATGATGGTCTTCGGCGAGTGACCGAACATCTGAGCCACGTCGAGGTCGAAGGGCTTCACGCCGTCGCCTTGCTTGAACGAGAAGTGGGCATCACCGGTTGTCTCGCCGACCACATACATCGGGGCACGTTCGCGTTCGGCAATCTTCCTTACGTGTTCGATGTGCTTCTCATCGATGAGCAGACCCATGCGCTCCTGACTCTCATTGGCAATGATTTCCTTTGAAGAGAGCGTCTTGTCGCCAATGGGCAGCTTGGTCATGTCAATCTCACCGCCACATTCCTCGACCAACTCTGAGAGACAATTGAGGTGACCTGCCGATCCGTGGTCATGGATGGACACGACGGGGTTCACGTCTTCTTCGCAGAGCGCACGCACCAGGTTGTAGGCACGCTTCTGCATTTCGGGGTTGGCACGCTGGATGGCGTTCAGTTCAATGCCGTTGCTGTAGCGGCCTGTGTCTACCGATGACACACTGCCACCACCCAATCCGATGCGGTAGTTGTCGCCACCTACCACCACGACCTTGTTGCCCTTCTGGGGCTCTTTCTTCAGACAGTCGCGTTTGGTGCCGTAGCCCACACCGCCTGCCAGCATGATGACCTTGTCGTAGGCGTACTTGGTCTGGTTGGCGGAGGCACCGCCTCCGCTTACAGGAAGCTCCTGATGCTCGAAGGTGAGAACGGAACCGCAAATGAGGGGCTGGCCGAACTTATTGCCGAAGTCACTGGCACCGTTTGAAGCCTTGATCAGAATCTGCTCGGGCGTTTGATAGAGCCACTGACGAACGGGGAGAATATCTACCCAATCACGGGTCAGCTGGTTGTCGTCGGTCAGACGCGGGTAGGCTGTCATATAAACGGCTGTACCTGCAATAGGCCACGAGCCTACGCCACCACCCATGCGGTCGCGAATCTCACCGCCTGTGCCTGTGGCAGCACCGTTGAAAGGCTCCACCGTGGTGGGGAAGTTGTGGGTTTCGGCCTTCAATGAGATAACGCTCTCAATGTCTTTCACCTGGAACCAGTCGGCGGTCGACTGATCTTTCGGGGCAAACTGCTCCACGACAGGACCTTGTGCAAAGGCCACGTTGTCCTTGTAAGCCGACAGAATCTTGTTGGGGTTCTCCTGCGTGGTACGCTTGATCATTGCAAAGAGCGACGACTCCATTTCCTTTCCGTCGATGATGAAGGTGCCGCCGAAAATCTTATGACGGCAATGCTCTGAGTTGATCTGCGCGAAGCCGAAGATCTCTGAGTCCGTGAGCGGACGTCCGTTCTGCTTCTCCAGACCGTGCAGGTATTCAATCTCTTCGGGCGAGAGGGCCAGTCCCTCCTGCTCGTTATATTCCTCCAGATTCTCCACGTGCTTGATGGGCTCGGGCTTGATGTTGATGGTGAAGATGCGCTGGTCGAGTCCGTCATACATGCGTTGCAGCATCGGATCGTGTTCAGCATCTTTTGAAGCCACGGGGTAATACTCCTCAATACGCGAAATGCCGCTGAGGTTCATGTTCTGCGTAATCTCAACGGCATTGGTCGACCAAGGCGTGACCATCTCGCGGCGTGGGCCCACAAAGTTGCCCTCAAGGCTGTCGCTTTCAAGTAGCTTGGCATCGCCATAGAGCCAGCATAGTTCCTGTACTTCGTTCTGGTTGAGCTGATGGTCTACCTCGGTGGCTATCACGCTCTTCTGTGGGGTCTGAAAGAAAAGAATCATAATTTCTTTATACCTTAATATTATAATTACGTAATTTGCCTGCAAAGGTACAATAATTTACAGACACTGCCAAATAATGGGTGAAAGAAAATGTTGGTGCATGACCTTGACAGTACGCCAGCCGTTGATTTGTTTTGATGCCTTTGCAGCCAGCTTTTGCATTAAATTGTTAGCAATGATATTTGATTTATGTCAATTAATTATCAAAAGCACACTAAAAAGTTACAGTTTCGTTGCGTGTTAATAATAAAAGGTGTATCTTTGCAATGTGTTTTTCATAGTATTAGATTTAAGGTTAACAAAGGTTGGGTCACAGCGGTGACCCTTTTTTTTTCGTTAACTACACCATAGTCGTGGTTAAATTATTCTAATTCCGCGCAACTTTTACTTGTTTTGAGCGTCATATTAGTAATTTTGCATCCGAATTATATCATTAATTTAAACAGAAAGGTATGAAGAAAAGTTTGTTTATAGCACTCGCAGCAGGACTGTTGCTGAGTAGCTGTGCCAGCAAGAAAGCCTTGCAGGCATGTCAGGATGAGAATAAGACACTGACCAATAATCTGCAGAATGCCCGTGAGGATCTGGCAGGCAAGAATGCCCGCATCACCAGCCTTGAGGAGCAGCTGGCCGCTCATAAGTCTGCACTGGCTGAACAGAAGAATCAGATGACCAATCTACAGAAGTCACTTGACCAGAGTCTCTCGAACGCATCACAGAACAACGTGTCGATTGAAAAACTGGTTGACCAGATTAATGAGTCGAACCAATACATCCGTCACCTGGTGGAAGTGAAGTCGAAGAGCGATTCGCTCAACTTGGTGCTGAGCAACAATCTGACCCGCTCACTGTCCAAGGAAGAGTTGAAGGAGGTCGACGTGCAGGTACTGAAGGGTGTGGTCTACATTTCATTGGCCGATAACATGCTTTATAAGAGCGGTTCGTATGAAATCAACGACCGTGCTGCTGAGACATTGTCGAAGATTGCCAAGATTATCACCGACTACAAGGACTATGACGTGCTCATTGAAGGCAACACCGACAATGTGCCCATCTCGCGTGAGAACATCCGTAACAACTGGGATCTCTCCTGCCTGCGTGCTTCAAGTGTGGTGCAGGCCCTGCAGACCAAGTATGGCGTAGACCCGAAGCGTCTGACCGCCGGTGGCCGTGGTGAGTACAATCCCCTGCAGGCCAACGACACCGAACTGGGCAAGCAGCGCAACCGTCGCACCCAGATTATTATCACGCCGAAGCTCGACGAGTTCATGGACTTGATCGGTGAGGCACCCGAGACGAAATAATGAAACCAGCCACCCCCTCCATTGCGGAGGGGGCTTGGTTTTTCAGATAACGAAACATCTAAAACTATGAAGAGAACTTTGCTTTCGGCTGTCGTGATGCTTGCTGCCTTGTGTGCTGGTGCCCAGAACCTGCAGAAGGGTGACTACGGCTATCTGTATTGTCACATGAGCGATCGCGGACAATACACTGCCTACGCCATCAGCCGCGACGGCTACAACTACGAAGACATCATCGGAGGACGTGCCATCATGGATCCCAAAGAGCATGCCCGCATTGAAGGCGGCCAGCGCGATGCCTATATCTGCCGTGCCTGGAACGGCAAGGGCTATGTCATGGTGACCACCGACATGAACAACTCAATGACCAAGAAGCTGGGCAAGCAGAGCGACTGGGACAACTACGGAATAGACCTTCTGAAGAGTGATGATCTCATCAACTGGACCAGCGTCTCGTTCGACTACCGTAAGGGTACGCAGATATTCTCCAATCCTGATGCGGAAAGCGTCTATAAGGACTGGTCGACCATTAATCGCGTATGGGCTCCGCAGATTTTCTGGGATCCCAACTATGTATGGGAGAACGGTGAGAAGGGCGGCTACATGATTTATTATTCCATGCTGAACCGCCCTGAAGAGAATTATGATCGCATGTATTACAGCTATGCAGACAAGTCGTTCACCCGTCTGACACAGCCCCGTTTGCTTTTCGACTGGGGCTATGCCACGATTGATGCCGACATCAACCTGCTCTCCGACGGTCTCTACCACATGCTCATCAAGAAGGAAGGCGGTCAGAAAGGCATCTTCACGGCCACCTCCAAGTACCTGACCCACGGCTGGGGTGAGCCTGTGGCCGACGACTACGTGAGCTTTGAGGGTCGCAAGAACTGTGAGGGTTCGAGTGCTTTCCAGCTCATAGGCGACAAAACCTGGCGTGTGGCCTACATCCAGTACAGCGACAATCCCAAGCATTACCGCATCTGCGAGGCTGACGAGAACCTGCGCAATTTCAAGAACCCCGTTGACATCAAGGGTGTCACCGGTCCGCAACACGGCTCGTTCATGCGGCTGACCAAGAAAGAATACAACCGACTTAAGAAGTGGTCGGGCAAACAAAATGCAAAAGCTAAGTAAGTTTCTACCCGTTGCGCTCGTCGTGGCCGCCCTTGTGGCGGTCTTCGTCGTGCTGTTGTGTTACGAAAGCGACTATCTGGTGCGTGTTCAGGAACTCAATCTGTTCCTCTACACGCCGTTGTTCTTCAAGCAGCAGTTGGTCGTGGCCGGAGGTCTGCTCACCTGGCTGGGCACCTATTTCACGCAGTTCTTCTATCATCCCTGGCTTGGAGCAATTCTTTTGTGCGCTTGGCTCGGGCTGTTGACGTGGCTAATCTATAAGACCTTCCGCCTGCCGCGAATGTGGCTGCCTTTGTTGTTGATACCTGTGGCATTGGTGTTGCTTACCGACTTTGACCTGGGTTATTGGCTCTACTATCTCAAGTTGCGCGGCCATTTCTTTATCTGTGTCATGGGCACTTCCCTGGCTGTGGCACTCACATGGCTTTATCGTGTGGTGCCTTTCCGCAATGCCTTCATGGTGGTTGCCGCCCTGCTGGCCTATCCCGTAGGTGGATTCTATGGCTTGCTGGCCATTGTGCTGATGGCTGTCATTACGTGGCGGATAGAGAATCTCAAGCTGATACACCGTGTACTCACGTCGGTTCTGGCCTTGGTCTTGTTGGTGGCTGTGCCGCTGATCTATTACCGTCAGGTCTATTATCAGGCCAGTCTTGAGAACGTATGGTGGCAGGCCCTGCCCGTCTATTCGGAGACTGAAAGCTTCTCGCATGATTATTATCCCTTTGTCCTGCTTTGTATCTTCCTGGTTGTCATGGCACTCCTGTACGGTCGCCGCATGGAGCCTAAGTTCATGCGCCGCAACTGGCAGCAGACGGCAGTGCAACTCCTGTTGACGGGCGCTGTTGTCTGGGGCTGTTGGCTGGGATGGTACAAGGACGTGACCTTCCATGAGGAGATCAGGATGACTAATTGTGTAGACCACATGCAGTGGGAGGAAGTGCTCAAAATCATGCGTCAGCACAAGGGCGACCCAACACGCATGATGGTTATGTACAAGAACCTGGCCTTGTTCAAGTTGGGACGTGCAGGCAATGAGATGTACACCTACCGAGACGGTGCCCAGAAGCCCAACTGCGATTTCGACCTGCGCATGATGCAGTTGAACGGCCGCAACATCTACCTGTTCTACGGTTTGCCCAACTACTGTTACCGCTGGTGTCTGGAAGACGGCGTGGAGTACGGTTGGCGTACGGAGTACCTGAAGTTCCTGGTCAGATGTTCGTTGCTCAATGGTGAATGGCAGGTGGCCCGTAAATACATCGATGTGCTGAAACAGACACGCTATCATCGTGAATGGGCTTTGCAGTACGAGCCGCTGGCTGTTGGCGAAGATATGGATGCCGTCAAGAAACATCCTGAGCTGGGACCGATTACCCGGCTGATGAAAGGCAACGACATACTGGCCAGCGACCAGTCACTCATCGAGATGTTCATGCTCAACACGCATGCCTACCGTCAGACCGACGACCCGGTATGCGCCGAGCTTGTCCTGCTTTGTGCCTTACAACTGAAAGACATCAGAACCTTTTGGAATGCCTTCTTCCAGTACGCCGAACTGCACAAGGGAGAACCCATGCCCCGTCATTATCAGGAAGCCGCCTTCCTTTATGGCAATCTGGAGCACGGTGTAGACATCAGTGGAATGCCGTTTGATCAGTCCGTTATCAACGACTACAAGGAACTTATGTCCACAGCATCACAGTATAGTAACATGACTAATGAGCAGATGAAGCAGGCTGCATATCCGCGTTTTGGTCACACTTTCTATTATAATTATTTCTTTATCCGTGAACTTGCAACTTATTAGTAAAAAAGGAGGAGCCTTGCTTTTCCTCCTTTTCCTCCTTACAGCCTGTCATCAGGCACAACTGCCGGAGAGCTATGCTGAAAAAGCAGTTCTTCCAGCCATTTATCCCGACTATGTGGGTGTGACGGTGCCTGTGAACATGGCTCCCCTGCATTTCCAATTGGCAAAGGATGCCGACGAGGTGGTTACCCGTTTGCGTGCAGGCAACGAAGAAGTGGTGCTCGGCGGACGCCAGGTTTGTCCCGATGCTGATCAGTGGCAGGCCCTTGTCGGGCAGGCCCTGAACGACAGCATCACGGTCGACATGTTTGTACGTGAGGCCGACCAGTGGGTTCATTACCAGCCGTTTGCCATTTATGTGTCGCCCGACTCCATCGATCCATGGCTCACCTACCGTCTCATTTCCCCTTCCTACGTCACCTATGAGGAGCTGACCCTGAACCAGCGTTGTCTGGAAAGCTATGAGGAACGGGTCATCTACGACAACATGCTGTGCTCCACGGAAAAGGACGGACAGTGCATCAACTGCCATCACAGCCAGTTGAACAATCCGCACCGCACCCAGTTCCATGCCCGTCAGAACCTGGGCGGCACCATGCTCAACATCGACGGCAAACTGACCAAGGTGAACCTGAAGACCGACTCAACCCTTTCGGCCGGTGTCTATCCTGCATGGCATCCACATCAGAACCTCATTGCCTACAGTACCAACATGACCTTGCAGAGTTTCCACACCCGCAACACCGATAAGATTGAGGTGCTTGACTCGCAGAGCGACCTGATTCTCTACGACCCGGAAACCAACGAAGTGTTCAACGTAGAAAACGATACGACCGAGTTTGAGACCTTCCCCTGCTGGAGTCCTGACGGTCAGTGGCTCTATTACTGCTCTGCCCACTTCGAGTTCCGTGACACGGTGCCCCATACTTCGGAGTGCATCTTGCGCTACAAGGACATCCGCTACAATGTCTACCGGAAGCATTTCGACGAGCAGACACGCTCTTTCGGTCCTCGCGAAATGGTATTCCCTGCCGACAGCCTGGGTCTGAGTGCCACGCTGCCGCGCATTTCTCCTGATGGCCGCTGGCTGTTGCTGGCTGTAGGAGAATGGGGCACTTTCCACATCTGGCACCGCGATGCCGACCTGTATATCGCCGATTTGCAGACGGAAAAGATACGTCCTTTCGACGAAGTGAACAGTAATGAGGTGGAATCGTACCACACCTGGAGTAGCAACGGACGTTGGATTGTGTTCAGCAGCCGCCGCGACGACGGCAACTACACCCGTCCTTTCTTTGCCCATGTGGACAAGGACGGTCATGCCACGAAGCCCTTTGAGCTGCCTTCGGACGATCCCAACTATCATCGTGAGCTGATGAAGAGCTACAATGTGCCCGAGTTCCTGCGAGGCCCGGTGGATGTCAGCCCGCAGGCTTTTGCCGACGCACTGCGGAAAGATGCCGTGCGTGCAAACTACAAGGGCCGTAAGTAGCTGCCAGGCTATTGGCAGATGCTATAGACAAACCTTTCGTCGGGGCTGACTACAGTGGTCAGTTCCGACGAAAGGTTTTCAAGTACGTCTTTCATGTTGTCCATGATGCCGTGTCCTGACAGCTTCAGTACGGCCTCTTTCATGGTCCACAGGCGGATAAACTCAATGTCGGGGCGCTCCGACAGCATGATCTGCCTGACTTCGCGGTCGTTCATCGTGTAGCGAACCAGCTCTTCCTTGAATGATCGGACCGATTCCACGTCCACGCCCACAGGCCGTTTGCTCAACATGCAGACGGCAGCCTCACGGCAGTGGCTCAGGTTGAAGTGAATTTCGGGGTGACCCACTATGAAGGGCTTGCAGTGTTCCCCGTATTCGAACACGGGCTTTTCCATGATTCCGTACTCCTTCCGCAGCCCTTCGCACAGCAGCAGGTAGGCCGCCACGCAGGAGCGCTGTCCCTGTTCGTGACGGAACTTCAGAGCCTGCTCACGCCGCTGTTGCGACAGCAGTGCCAGCGACTCGTCGAGGTTGAAATCCCAGATATGGTCGTTCAGATATAGCATTTGCGGTGCAAAGTTACGAATAATTAAGGCTCAGTTATGCATAATTCATAATTATTTTTTACCTTTGCACGGTAAAAACCAACTTAGCACGATGGCAGACATACCTCAGGAGTTCAATAACTTCTTTCTGAAAGACGTGTCGTTTGTGAATCTGATGACACGCAGAATCTTCAACATTCTCATAGTGGCCAACCCCTACGACGCCTTCATGTTGGAGGACGACGGCCGTGTTGACGAGAAGGTTTTCGACGAGTACACCGAACTGGGCATGCGCTATCCGCCCACCTTTACCCAGGTGTCTACCACCGAAGAGGCCAATCAGGTGCTGGCCACCACCAACATCGACTTGGTCATCTGCATGCCGGGCAACGCCGACAACGATGCCTTTGCCGTGGCACGCGAGGTGAAGCGGATGTCACCATACATTCCCTGCGTGGTGCTGACACCTTTCTCGCACGGTATCACCAAGCGCATTGAGAATGAGGATATGACCATCTTCGACTATGTGTTCTGCTGGTTGGGCAATACCAACCTGATTCTTTCCATCATCAAGTTGATAGAGGATCAGATGAACATAGAACATGACATCAAGGAGGCGGGTGTGCAGATGATTCTGTTGGTGGAAGACAACATCCGCTTCTATTCGTCGGTGCTGCCCAACCTTTATAATTATATTCTGGCCCAGTCGAAGAATTTCTCTACTGAGGCCTTGAATCCGCATGCTGCCGCCCAGCGTAAACGTGGACGTCCGAAGGTGGTGCTGGCCACCACATACGAGGAGGCCATACACTGGTATGAGATGTATCCTGACAACGTCTTGGGTGTCATCAGCGACACGCGCTTTCCAATGAAGGGCGTCAATGGTCGTCTGGCACATGTTGAGGAGGGAGACGCTGAGGCAGGCCTGAAACTGTTGCGCGAAATCAGAAAACGCGACGAGTACGTGCCGCTTATCCTGCAAAGTTCGGAGATTCAGAACAGGGAGAAGGCAAAGGCCGAAGGGTTCCACTTCGTGGACAAGAATTCGAAGAAGATGAACGTCGACCTGCGACAGCTGATAGAGGAGCACATGGGTTTTGGCGACTTTATCTTCCGTGACCCGAAGACACTGAAGGAGGTGGCCCGGGTGTCGACGCTGAAGGAACTGCAGGATAATATCTTCAAGATTCCCGCCGACTCGTTCCAGTTCCATGTGGCCCGTAACAATATGAGCCGTTGGCTCTGTGCCCGCGCCATCTTCCCCGTGTCGCAGTTCCTGAAGACCGTGACATGGCATAAGTTGAAGGACCTGGATGCCCACCGTCAGATTATCTTCGATGCCATTGTGCAGTACCGCCACATGAAGAACATCGGTGTGGTGGCTGTGTTCGACCGTCTGAAGTTCGACCGCTATGCCCACTTTGCCCGCATCGGCGAAGGCTCACTGGGCGGCAAGGGCCGTGGCCTGGCATTCCTGGACAACATCATCAAGCGTCATCCTGAGCTGAACCAGTTTCCCAATGCTACCGTGCAGATTCCGAAGACGGTGGTGCTCTGCACCGACTTCTTCGACGAGTTCATGGACAAGAACAACCTATGGGGCATTGCGCTGAGCGATGCCAGTGACGACGAGATCCTGAAGCACTTTCTCCACGCCCAGTTGCCCGACGCGCTGATAGCCGACTTCTTCACCTTCTTTGAAGCCATCAAGACCCCTATCGCCGTCAGAAGCAGCTCGTTGCTTGAAGACTCCCACTATCAGCCCTTTGCCGGCATTTACAGCACCTACATGATTCCCTGGCTGGAGGACAAGTACGAAATGCTGCGCATGCTGGCCTGTGCCATCAAGAGTGTCTACGCGTCGGTCTACTACCGTGACTCGAAAGCCTACATGACGGCCACGCAGAACGTGATTGACCAGGAGAAGATGGCCGTCATCCTACAGGAGGTGGTGGGTCATCAGTATGGCGACCTCTACTATCCCAACTTCAGTGGCGTGCTGCGTTCGCTGAACTATTATCCCATTGGCGATGAAACGGCCGAGGAAGGCATTGCATCGCTGGCCTTGGGACTGGGCAAATACATCGTTGATGGCGGTCAGACGCTCCGCGTGTCGCCCTATCATCCGCACCAGATCCTGCAGACCAGTGAGATGGAGACGGCCCTGACCGAGACACAGACCCGCTTCTATGCGCTCGACATGAGCCATGTGGGCGACGACTTCAAGGTCGATGACGGCTTCAACATCAAGAATCTGCGCGTAAAGCAGGCCGACAAGGACGGTTCGCTTCACTACATCGCCTCGACCTATGACCCCGTTGACCAAGTCATCCGTCCCGGTCTTTACGAGGGAGGACGCAAGATCATCTCCTTCGATGGCGTGTTGCAGCAGGGCATCTTCCCCCTGCCCGAACTGCTACAGCTGTCGCAGAAGTACGGTGCCGAGGAGATGCGCCGCCCCGTGGAGATTGAGTTTGCCTGCAACCTGAACCAGGATCGCACGGGCGACTTCTATCTGCTGCAGATACGGCCCATTGTAGACTCTAAGCAGGTGCTCGACGAAGACCTGCAGAAGATACCCGACTCGGACTGCCTGCTGCGCTCCCAGAACTCGTTGGGACACGGCATCAGCGAAGATGTGGTGGATGTGGTCTACGTGAAGACCGACGAGAACTTCACTGCTTCGAACAACCCCATGATTGCCACCGAGATAGAGCAGATCAACCGCCGATTCCTCGCTGAGGGCAAGAACTACGTGCTCATCGGCCCAGGCCGGTGGGGATCGAGCGACTACTGGTTGGGCATTCCTGTGAAGTGGCCGCACATTTCGGCGGCACGTGTCATTGTCGAGGCTGGTCTGAAGAACTATCATGTCGATCCGTCGCAGGGTACTCACTTCTTCCAGAACCTCACCTCTTTCGGAGTGGGCTATTTCACCATCAACACATACGTGGGCGACGGTGTGCTCCAGCAAAGTGTGCTCGACGCCATGCCAGCCGTTGAAGAGACGGATTATGTGCGCCATGTGCGTTTCGACCGTCCGCTGAAAATCATGATGGACGGCAAGAAGCAGACTGGTGTGGTGCTGCTGCCGAAAGATGATAATCCCGAATGAGTAACTGTATAAGATATACTCTTGTAATAATTTGATTATCAGTAATTTATAGCTAAGGCTCAGCTGCGACGCAACTGAGCCTTAGTTGTGAGACAAGTGAGGCTCAGTTATGATGCAACTGAGCCTCGGCTGTTTTCTTACTGTCCTCCCAAGTGTGAGAAGTAGTTGATTACGTCCTCCCAAGTCTTGAAAGTGTCGCTACCGAACTCCAGTCGGGTGGCCATGGCATCACGCGTTTTTTCAGTCTCAATCAGGTAGTCGCCCAACAGCAGTTGACGCTGGTTGGTGAAGATGGTGTGGCCCCAGGCTGGCACGTTGATGTATTGTTCCAGCCATGAAAGAGCCTTGGCGTAGGCATCGGGGTCAGTCGTCGGAGCCGGTGCCACGAAGTATAGCTGATAATTCTCCAGCAGGGTGCGCACGGCTTTCTGACTGCTGCTTGCGGGCTTCTCATAACTGTCCATGAGCGTTTCCAGTCCGATGAACACGATGGGACGCTCACGCCGCTGCTGCCGGTCGTCAATCCAGCGGATGACGGGCAGTACCGAGTGCATGAACGAACGGTCGTTCATGCGGTGCTCACCGTGGAAACGGATGGCCTGCGGATAGTGGTCGAGGAAAGTCTGATAGGTGTCCACCAGCGGGTCTTCGTCGCCAAACAGACCAAAGACGCGCTGTTGTTCGCCGTCATCGGCTGCATGGGCGAAGTTCTGTTCTGTCATCAGCCGGTATTCCTTCACCATTGGCTTGTCCACATAGAACTCCTGCACTCCGTCGCGGCGCGGACTGAAGAACTGCTGTTTGCCCGTGAGGCCGTGGCTCTGCATGGTGTCGGCAATGTGGAAGGCCGGGTTGGTCAGGATGCGGTCGTAGCCGTAGAGCATCTCGGCAAACATGCCGCCCATCGAGGTGCCGATGATGAGGTCGGGATGCTCCGTCTGGCAGGTGGCTTGCAGCAGTTGCAGTGCTTCTTCGGGATGGATGGGCAGGTCTGGTGCCACAATGCGGGCCTCGGGCAGCACCTGCTTCAGGCGTTCCACGGTGCCCGACTGGCCCGACGAACCGAATCCGTGAACGTACATGATAGTCTTTCCCGACATGATTTCGGGAAACTGCTTGATATATTGATTCTCCATAATTATCTGCAAATATACGCCATTTCCATCAACCGACAAAATTATTTGCTCAAAATAGCAAGAATTGTTGTCAAAAAAGGTGGTGATTTCATGATTTTTTCGTATATTTGCCGACGATAAACGAACAATCTGTTGTGAAAAGACACCTGCTCATATTTGCTTTGTGGCTGTCGGCGCTGGCTGCTATGGCGCAGCGTTATGAGTTCGACGAGGCACAGTTAAGTCCTCAGTGGCAGTTTCTGGGGCAGCACGATGCGTCCAAGTATGAATTGCATGAAGGCCGTTTGCGCCTTTATGGCGACATCTTCGAGCTGCATGAAGATTTGCACACTACCTTCCTGGGCTTGCCTGTGGCCGATGAAGCCTTTACCTTCGAGACCAAGCTCAGCCTGTTCGATGCCGACAATGGCGACGAAGCCGGGGTGTGCCTGTTCCGAACCAAGGATGCCTACGTGCAGTGCTGTCTGAATGCCTATCGGGGCGACCACAGGCTGAGGCTCCGTGTGCAGTTCTTCGGCCACAGAATGGTGCTGGCCGACCGCCATGTGGGCACACAGCGTGACGTCTGGTTGCGCATTACCCGTTCTGAAGCAGACAGCCTCTATCGTTTCCAGTATTCCTTCGACGGAGAGAAATACCAGCAGTTGGAAGCCATACAGACCGCCCAGCTGTCGCCCGTCGTGACAGGAAGCGACCTGCCTTTGCTGGCTGGACTCTATTGCTTCACGGGCAGCGGCAAGTATCAGATGGGCTATTCGTTTGCTGACTTCGACTATGTCGACTTGCGGCGCTGACCTGAAAAGAATAAACATTGTTATACTTAATAAAAAAAGGAGTAATTATGAAAAAGTATCTTGCTGAAGCAGTGGGCACCATGGTGCTCGTTCTGATGGGCTGCGGCGTGGCCGTGAGCCTGGGATGCAATCCTATCAACAACATTCCGGCCGTGGTAGGAACGGCCTTTGCCTTCGGCCTGGCCGTGGTGGCCATGGCCTATACCATTGGCGGCATCAGCGGTTGCCACATCAATCCGGCCATCACGCTGGGCGTGTTCCTCAGCGGACGCATGAGTGGCAAGGATGCCTGCGGCTATGTATGCGGTCAGGTGGTAGGTGCCTTCATCGGTTCGGCCCTGCTGGCCCTGCTCACAGCCAATGTGCCCGGTCTGGAGGGAACGGGAGCCAACGACCTGCAGGCCAATGTCAGTGTCATGGGCGGCCTGCTGGCTGAAATCATCTTCACCTGCGTCTTCGTGCTGGTTGTGCTGGGTGCAACGGCCAAGACCAATGGTGCCACCAACAACTTTGCCGGCCTGGCCATCGGCCTGAGCCTGGTGCTGGTCCATCTGGTCTGCATCCGCTACACGGGCACCTCGGTCAATCCTGCCCGTTCCATTGCCCCCGCTGTTTTCGAAGGTGGTACGGCCCTGACCAACCTCTGGATCTTCATTGTTGGCCCGCTGGTGGGTGCCGCTTGCGCTGCCGGTATCTGGAAGATGATTGAACCCGCAGAAAAGTAATCACTTCAATAGCACGAATATTTTTGTAAGGCGTAGTTAGCATTTTGGGTCTGTCGGTTCGACGGATGATGCAATGGAATCTGAAATTGCGTTAAATCCATCGAATCGACAGACTGGTTTTTGCCCGTAATTGAAAAGAAATTACTATCTTTGCGCTCAGAATTTATACTTTAAGATTTATAATTGATAATTTAATTACAAATTATGGTAAACTACAAGGATTTGGGTCTCGTGAACACTCGCGAGATGTTTAAGAGAGCAGTTGCCGGTGGCTATGCCATCCCCGCTTTCAACTTCAACACAATGGAGCAGATGCAGG
>CAMZBS010000010.1 GCA_947304695.1 uncultured Prevotella sp. | reverse complement strand
AGTCTGCTGCTCATTCAACTGAGTCTGCTGCTCATTCAACTGAGTCTGCTGCTCACTTAGCTGAGTCTGCTGCTCACTTAGCTGAACTTGCTGCTCAGCCAATTTGCGGTCACGCATCATTATTTCGGTGTCTCGTTTCTCAATGACAGAAAAATACTCATCTTCAACATTCATGTCTTGACGAACATCGGAATCGGTGGTGGCCATAAGCAATCGGTGAACAATATGCTCCATTTCAGCATCGCCAGCATAGAGGCTGTCATCTAAGTTTAACACCTGCTGGCTTTCCTTGCTTTTTCGGGTCTGATCGAAAATGCTCAACACTTTATCCAATCGTGTGTTGACTTGACCGTGGAGACGGGGAATCTGAACAATGACGCTGTCGTGGGTCAAGCTATCAACAAACGGGTCGGGCAGTCCCTTAGTGACGGGACGATCCTCGTAGTCAAAAGCCTTATGTTGGACATACAGGACTGGTTCCTCAATGTCACCTACTTTGTGACCCAACAGGTAAATAGCTACCATGGGCAGGGCGTGGCAGTCGTGCCCTTCGCCAATGACATTTTTCGGGTTCTGGTATTGAACGCCTAAGTACTGACGGAAGCGCAACGTCTCGGTTTCAAGCCAGGTCTTCTGAAGCTCCACCAATATGAGCTGTTCCGAACCGTCACTGTTCCGAACCGTCGCTCCAAAGTCGATGCGGAACACTGAGAGTGTGTCACGCTTTGTGTTAGCATATTCATGGGGGCGTACCTCAACGTGGACAATATCCATCTTCAACAGAGCCGATAGAATAGTCCGTGCTATGCGTTCATCTTCCATGAGATACTTGAACACAATGTCATAAATCGGATTTGCAATTGTTACCATATACTGTCCTGTGTACTGATACTACATTTTTCATGTCGTTATCAATTGTATGCTGTAGTTGTTCTCATTCTTCACTCACCCACTCATCAATGTTGTGGGTCTCGGGACTGAAGTTGATGCCTACTTTTACTATGCGCTGGCCGTCTTTCTGGTATGCGAGGGCATAGCCGCGATCATTAATCTGGGCCAGAGCTTCAGCGGCTGTCTTGCCGTATTTCAGTTCAAAAACATAAACAGCAGCGGGCATTTTCAGTACAATGTCGGCACGGCCTTTGGCTGTTGCCACCTCTGGCTGTACGTCGGCACCAAAGGCCACAAGCAAGGTATAGAGAAGTGCCTGGTAATGACGCTCATTATCATTGGAAAGTTGATAGGATACGCTGGAGTAGAATGTTTTTATCGCCTCAACAAACGCTGGCAGGTCGTCATCTTCCTTAAAATCCTGATAGGACATGTACAGCCAGTCGCGTTCAGATGCTTTTCCAGGATTGGCGTATTCAAACAGGCTGTTAGCAAAGCCACGACGGACTTCCAAGTTGGGGAAGCCTAAGACATAGGTGTCACGTTGGCGGTTATAGTCCTTGATGGTCAGATAGCCGCTCTGATAAAGCACTGGAACAGGATCGGCCACATGCTCCACCGGCTGGTCGAAACGGGTTGACATGCAACTGATGCCATCCAGATCACGAAGATCCATCTTGAATTTGTGGATGAGCTTTGTCAAAAACGTGGGTGTGCCAGTGCCAAACCAGTAAGGTGACAACTTTTGACTTTTAAATGCATTTAGCAGACTGAAAGGATTGTATATGTCCGTCTTTTGTTCGCTGAAATGATAACCATCGTACATCTGCTTCAGTTCCTGAACCATTTCATCGTAGCTTTCCCCATATCTTTGAGCCAGCATCTCAATATCGGGCCGCATCTGTGTGGTCAGTTCCTCTTCACTAATGCCGCAGAGAGTGTCGTAGAATGGAACCATGCTGATGTTTTCCAAGTTGTTCAGTTCGCTGAAGATGCTCATCTGCGAAAACTTCGTGATGCCTGTCAGCAAGACGAATCTCAACCACGGGTCGGCTTCCTTGATGGGACTGAACAGGTTGCGCATCTCCATCCTGACGCCATCCTGTTCGACATCATTGTCGATGTGCTGCAGCATAGGTGAGTCGTATTCGTCAACGAGTATCACCACCTGACGTCCTGTCTTCTCAAAAGCTGTCTTGATGAGGCGGGTCATGCGCACATTGACGGGATAATCACCTTTCTCCAAACCATATTCCTTTTCGAACTCTGACAACTTATAGTCAATGGCCTTGCTGAGCAGGTCGCGCGTCTCGAACTTTCCTGTGCTGAAGTCGAAGTGCAACACGGGATAGCGATTCCACTCCTTCTCTAACTGTTCAATGGCAAGTCCTTCGAACAACTCACATTTTCCTTCGAAGTAGGCTTTCAGTGTGTTCACCAACAGGCTTTTTCCAAAACGGCGCGGGCGGCTGAAGAAATAGTATTTTCCAGCTACTGCTATTTTGTATATCAAAGAGGTTTTATCAATATACAAATAGCCACCTTTTCTAAGCTCTTCAAAGCTCTGAATTCCTATTGGATACTTCTTCATTTCCATAAATTGTCTTTCTTTGCGGCAAAGATAGGAAGAAAAAACGAAACAGCCAAGGAAATGGAGTGGAAAATACGGGGAATCACCCGTACATCCTGCGTACCAAAGGTGCGATGGCTGTGGGGACGCGGCCCTGGATGCTTTGTCCTGATTGTAGCAGCTGGCGCACCTCGGTGCTGCTGATGTCGAGCAGGGCTGTATCGGCAATGGTAACATTGGAAGGAAGTGATGGGCAGTCGATGTTGCTACCGCGACGGGGATAGATGACGATTTGATAGTCGCGGAGGATGTCATCGGCCTTGTACCAGCGATGGAAGTTCTGCCAGTTGTCGCCACCTATTATTAATATAAAGGTGTGGTCGGGGTAGTCGTGACGCAGATGCTGCAGGGTGTTCCAGGTGTAGCTGGGCCTCGGCAGATGCAGTTCGTAGTCGCAGGCTGCCAATCCTTCCTCGCCATGCAGGGCGACACGGGCCAGCTGATAGCGCAGGCGGTCGTCGAGCAGGTCGCTGCGTCCCTGCTTCAACGGGTTCTGCGGAGAGACCATGAACCACACCTCATCGAGCCCGGCCAATTGGCGTAGCTGGCGGGCCAGGGCAATGTGGCCGTTGTGGATGGGATTGAAGGAACCACCGAAGAGACCTATTCTGGGGGCTGTCAGCTGCTGGCTATTAGCTGTTGGCATGAAGGAAACGAGTTATGACATTCAAAGTCTCATTTTGGGCTGTCTCTAAATCGTCATTGATAATCACTGTATCAAATTGCTTCGCGAAGGTAAGTTCATACGAGGCTTTAGCCAATCTTGTTTCTATCGCTTCCTGACTGTCAGTGGCTCGTCCTGTCAACCTTTTTCGAAGTTCATCAATTGATGGCGGTTGTATGAATACGCTCAACGCATCATGACCATAGAACTGCTTAATGTTCACACCTCCTTTAACGTCGACATCAAATATAACATTCTGCCCAGCGTTCAGTTGCTTCTCGACCTGTGATTTAAGAGTTCCGTAAAAGCGGTTCTCATAGACTTCCTCATACTCAAGAAATTCATTGTTCTCAATTTTACTCTTAAACTCTTCTGGTGACAAGAAGAAGTACTCCACCCCGTTTTGTTCTGTTCCACGGGGAGCACGCGACGTGCAGGAAACAGAAAAGCACAAATTCAGTTCCGGGTGTTCCTGCATCAGCCAGTTCACGATTGTAGACTTTCCACTTCCTGATGGTGCACTAAAGATAATCAACCTCCCCCGACCCCTCCGAGGGAGGGGAGTGCCTAGCGGATTGTTTTCCGACTGTAACATGAAATCTGGTTTGCTCATTATTATATTTTTTATTTCTGTAATTACTTCGTCAATATTGCCAAGAACTTGAGCATTTGTAAAACGCACAACTTCAAAACCATGTTGATTAAGAAAGTGTGTTCTCTCTTCGTCGGAGACTTGCTGGTCTTCTATGAAATGATATCCTCCATCTACTTCAACAACCAATCGTTTTTTAAGACAAACAAAATCGGGAATATAGCCATCAATAGGATGTTGTCTGCGAAATCTTACGCCTAATTGTTCTCTGCGCAAATATTCCCACAGAAGGGCCTCCGCCTGTGTTGCATAACGTCTATTACTTTTAGCATTCCGCAGCAACAAACGATATGTTGAACCATCCGTTGTTTCATATCCAAACTTTGCCATCTCTGCACAACAAATATATCAAGCCTCTCCCCCTGAGGAAAGCCATAGAAGGTTATCGCTCCGCTAGGTCCTCCTCCCTCTCGGGGAGGCCGGGAGGGGTTTACAGCGCATTCAACACCTGTTCCTTGATCTGTTCCAATTCGTCTTTCATCTGGACCACGATGTTCTGCATCTCGGCTTGGTTCGACTTTGAGCCGGTGGTGTTGATTTCACGGCCCATTTCCTGGGCGATGAAGCCCAGCTTCTTTCCCTGGCCGTGACCGTCGCGCATGGTCTCGCGGAAGTACTTCAGGTGGTTGGTGAGTCGCTGTTTCTCTTCGCTGATGTCGAGTTTCTCGATGTAGTAGATGAGCTCCTGTTCCAGTCGGTTCTTGTCGTATTCCACTCCGGGAATCTGCTGCAGTCCGTCCACGATGCGCTGCCGTATCTTCTCCACGCGGTTCTTTTCGTAAGGCTCAATCTCAGCCAGCAGTCGCTCGATGTTGTCTATCTTCTCACCGAACTTCTTCTCCAGCGCGGCACCTTCCTGTTTGCGGAAGTCCACCAATGCTTCGATGGCAGTCACTACTGCCTGCCGCGCTGCTTCCCATTCTTCCTCGCTGAGCACCTCCTGCTCGGTCTTCGTCAGCACGTCGGGCATCCGGGTGAGCGTCTGCATCCAGTCCTGCGGCTCTGGGATGCCCACCCGCTCAGTGATGCTCTTCAGCTGGTTATAGTAGTTTTCTACCAATGCTGCGTTCACTGGCGTTGCGTCTACTCCCGTATCTTTTTCTATCCACAGGCTGAAGTCCACCTTGCCACGCTCCAGTTGTGCGGCAATCATCTGGCGTATTTCCATTTCCTTCTCGCGGTAGAGCGGTGCGATGCGTGTCTGCAGGTCCAGCTGCTTCGAGTTGAGCGACTTGATTTCGGCGTTTATCTTCTTGTCTTTATAGGCCACGACCGCCTTACCGTAGCCCGTCATTGATTGTATCATTGTTTGTTTTTTGTTATGATGTTTCAGTTTTTGGGTATGCGCACCGAGAAGCAGCTGCCCTCCGGCGACGTGTGCTCAAGGCAGATAGTGCCTCCCAGTAGGTTGGTCAGCCGCTGGCAAATGCTCAGTCCCATGCCAGTGGTCTTCACATCGTCCTGCGTGTTGATAAACAGGTCGAAGAGATGCTCCAGATATTCCTTGCCGATGCCAGGCCCCGTGTCGGTGACAGTGAAGACCACGTCTGAGGCTTCAAGCCTGACACCCAGCGTGACACTGCCCTTGACGGTGAAGCAGAGTGCGTTTTTCATGAGCTGTGTCAGCACTTTCCCCAAGGCCATCCGGTTGGTGGCCACGAAGAAGTCGTCGGCCAGCGACGTGTCGAACAGCAGTTCCACGCCCTTCCTTGCCTCGTCTTTCAGATGCTGGCACACCTCACGTCCCACGGCATTGGGCGCTATCATCTCTGTCTTTTCGAGCGCAGTGATGTTCTCGGCTCGCGACAGCTCAATCATGTTTTCAATGATGTTGGTCAGCAACTGTGTGTTTTCGCTGATGCGACGGCTCAAGTCTATCTTCTCTTCCTGGCTCAGTTCCAAGTCCTGCATGGCCAGTACCTCTGAGAAGCCATTGATTGAGTTGAGCGGCGTGCGCATCTCGTGGCTGATGTTGTTCAGAAAGTCACGCTTCACCCTCAATGCCCTTTCGGCCTCTTCCAGTGCCTTCTGTTCCGACAGGTGGGCCTTGGTGAGCTCACGGTTGTGTCGCTGCTGGCGACGGATGACGTAGATGCCCACGGCAATGGTGGCCAGGAGCAGGAGTATTAGGATTGACACCAGGCGGAATCGATATAATTCCGTCATGCGGCGCTGGCTCTCCTTGATGAACTGGTCATGCTGCAAGTTACGAACGGTATCGGCTATGCTCTTGCCTCGCTTGAACAGCAGGTAGGCCTGCGTGTCGTTGCCAGCACGGTGGAAGCTATCAGCCTGTAGGGAGTAGAAGCGTGCCTGCTCCCGAAGTCGGCTGATGGCGGCTTCAGTATCCTCCTCGGCCACAGCCGCAACAGGCAGGCACAGGAGGCTGAGTATCAGAAGAAATGCCTTATACAACACGCGTTTGGGTTCGATTGATTCTGATGGTTAGTGTACTGATTTATGCCGCAAAGATAATAAAAAAATGTAGAAACCAAAAATAATAGCAACTTTTTTGCTATCTTTGCGCAGTAATATCGCTTTTTTATGAACAAAACTGACTTCGGATGGCTGGCACTGACGGCCATGATGCCCCACACAGCTGCCGCGCAGGGGGCTACGGCCGAGCGGCCGAACATCGTTTTCATCCTGGCCGACGACATGGGCTACGGCGATCTCTCATGCTTCGGCTCACAGTATGTGAAGACACCCAACATCGACCGCCTGTCGGCTGAAGGCACCACCTTCACCCACTGCTATGCAGGCAGCGGCATCAGCAGCCCGTCGCGCTGCTCGCTCATGACGGGACTGAACACCGGCCACACCCGCATTCGCGACAACCAGTGTCCAGTAGGGGGCATTCAGGGCATGAAAATCAGTCCCAAAGGCGACACCACCTATGTGCGCCGCACCAATCTCATGCCCGAGGACACCACCATTGCCACCGTGCTCTCGGCAGCAGGCTACCGCACTTGTCTTGTCAACAAGTGGCATCTCGACGGCTACGACCCCGGGGCAGCACCCAACCACCGCGGCTTCGACGAGTTTCGGGGATGGACCATCTCGACCGTTCACAGCAACTCACCTTATTATTATCCCTACTACCGCTTCGACGGCGACCAACTGACGACCATACGCGAGAACCGCAACGACCGCCACGTGCGCCACAACACCGACATCTCGACCGACGATGCCATCGACTTCATCCGCCGTCAGAAGGGAAAGGAGCAGCCGTTCTTCCTCTACCTGGCCTACGACGCACCCCACGAACCGTTTGTCATTGACGAGAAGACGTGGAAGACCGAGGGCGTGCCCTTCGACGACAACACACGCCGCTATGTGGCACTCATCGAGCACATGGATGCTGCCGTGGGACGGCTCATGGCCTATCTGGAGAAAGAGGGACTGCGCGAGAACACGCTCGTGATTTTTGCCAGCGACAACGGTGCTGCCATCCAGGCTCCCCTGCCCCAGCTGAACTGCAATGCGGGCTTCCGCGGCCGCAAGACGCAGCTCTACGAAGGGGGCATACGCGTGCCGCTCATCGTGAACCAGCCCGGACGAGTGCCCGTGCGGCGCCTGGCCAACTTGGTCTACTTCCCCGACTTCATGCCTACCCTCGCTCGTTTGGCCGGGGCCACCGACCATCTGCCGCAGAACACCGACGGCATCGACATCTCGCCGCTGTTCTTCGGCCAGCAGGCCGACACCGACCACCGACTGCTCTACTGGGAGTTTCCGGGCAAGCAGCGGGCCGCCCGCTTAGGCAACTGGAAGGCAGTGACCATCAAGAAGGGTGCACCGCTCGAACTATACAACCTGAAGGACGACCCTGGCGAGCAGCACAACCTGGCCGACGAACTGCCCGAAATGGTGGAGCTGTTCCACCGTGCCATGCTGTCGGCACGCACCCCGTCGGAATGCTGGCCCCTGCCTGGAGAATAAACCGTATTCACACCGTTTACAACTGAGGCTCAATTGCGTTGTAACTGAGCCTCAGCTGCACCTTAACTGAGCCTCGGTTGTGGCGCAACTGAGGCTCAACTGCAAACAACTGTAATTCAATGGGTTACATACTATATTCATTCTAAGGAAAGAACAAAAAAAGAGTGCGGTATGACTCACTCACTCCGCACTCCTTCCTACTCGATGTCGGTGTGAACCAGAGTGAAAACACTCAGAACAGTTGCAACAGCAACAGACACCAACATGGTCGTAGTCTGAAAATCTAATAACATAATCTTTACCTTAAATCTGTTAACTACTAACCTAATGAATATGACTACAATCTCTCGATTGCAATGCAAAGGTAAGCTTTTTCGTGTGCGAACACAAGACAAATGCGCACATTTTCGGCCGAAACGTGCCATTCGTTGACATATATCAACGTTCCGGCCCTGTGGCAACCAGGTTGTAATCATAAATAAAGCTAATTATCACGTCCTTTCTGCCCATCGTGAGAAAATAATGCGTACTTTTGCGGCCATGAAACGACTGACGACCCTCCTGCTGCTGATGCCAGCTGCCACACTGACGCTGCTGGCCCAGACAGCCGACGACCCCGCGCTGGTGCCTTCCATGAAGGTGAGCAAGACGCTGGTCGACGGTGACTCCATTCAGTATCTGGAGATGTCGCCCATCTACGTCTATCCCGAACCCACCTTCAAGAACAAACGCCAGCAGGAGGCATACGCCCGGCTGGTGAAGAACGTGAAACGGGTGCTGCCCATAGCCAAGGAGGCCCGCACCATGCTCATCGAGACGGCCGAATACATTGAGACACTGCCCACGAAGAAAGAGCGCGACGAACACCTGAAACGGGTGGAGGCCGCCATTGTGAAGGAGTATAAGCCCAAGATGAAGAAACTCACGTTCTCGCAAGGCAAACTGCTCATTAAACTCATAGACCGCGAGTGCAAGTCTACGGCCTACGAGAGCATCCAGGCCTTCATAGGCCCGTTCCGCGCCGGGGTATGGCAGGCTTTTGCCTGGATGTTCGGAGCCTCGCTGAAGAAGGGGTACGACCCTGATGGCGTCGATCGTCTGACCGAGCGCGTAGTGCTTCAGGTAGAAGCCGGACAGCTCTGACGGCCCTGCCTTCCTATTCCGAGAACAATACTTGAATGATGGTCTGCCCCACTGCCTGCAGTGTGGCACGGTCTATGTGGCTCATGTCGTCGGCCACGGTGTGCCAGGTGGGGCCGAACGAACTGGCTTCGCAGTCGGGGTAATAAGGGATGATGTCAATACACGGAATGCCAGCCACCTCGTTCACAGGCACATGATCGTCGGTGATGAAGTTGCCGTCCTGCTGGGGAAAGTAGCTGCTCACGCCCACGACCTGGGCTGCCTGCCACACGCGGTCCACCACCTGGCGGGCATGGCGCAGCGAATAGCCCTCACGGGAGAAGCGGGCACCCTCGCCTCCAACCATGTCGAGCAGGATGCCGAAGCGAGGCTGGTAGCCTTCCACGTGCTTATGAGCCGCCCAGTACTGGGCACCCAAGGCCCAGGAGTCGCCGTCGTGCTCCTCGCTCCACTGCGGAACGCCCCAGTCTTCAGCATCGAAGCAGATGAAGTCGACCCCCACGCGGAGGCTGTCGGCCTGGCTCAGCAGCCGGGCCGTCTCCAACATCACCGCCACTCCGCTGGCACCGTCGTTGGCTGCCATCACCGGCTTGCGCCAGTTGGCCTCGTCGGGATCGTTGTCGGCCCACGGACGGCTGTCCCAGTGGGCACAGATCAGGATGCGGTCAGCCAGTTCGGGATGGCTACAGGCAATGATGTTGGTGGATTGCAGTGGTGTGCCGTCATAGCCCTTCAACGTGGCTTTCTGTTCAACCACCTCCATGCCGTAGCTGCGGAACTTCTCCACAATCCACCGCCCGCAGCGGTCGTGGGCCTCGCTGTTCATGGTGCGCGGTCCGAACTGGCACTGCTGTTCGCAGAACAGATAGGCTGAGTCGGCCTGGAACGTGGGGCCAACGGGCTGCTGGCCTTCGGCAGTACTGGTGTTGGCACTCTTCTTGGCAGCATTGCCACAAGCCGAAAGGACGGCTATCATTATCAATAAGGTGAGTCGCTGATAATTTTTCATTTCTACAGAGAATTGACTATAATGAGGCTGCAAAAATAACGCTTTTTTACCGTTTCTGCAAATTTGCAGTGGCGTTTTTCCCTTTTTCACCATATTTATAAGGCAAAATTTGTTCCTTTCTACAGAATTGCATAACTTTGCAATATGAAAAGCCGGGAATATGACTACCTGATTGTGGGTTCGGGACTCTTCGGAGCCACCTTTGCCTATCGGGCCCGACAGCAAGGACGCCGCTGTCTGGTCATCGACAGGCGTCCGCATCTGGGCGGCAACGTCTATTGTGAGGAACTGGAAGGAATCCATGTACACAAGTACGGGGCCCACATCTTCCACACCTCGAACCAGCAAGTGTGGCAGTTTGTCAACAGTATTGTACCCTTCAACCGCTATACCAACTCGCCCGTGGCCCGCTATCAGGGCAAGCTCTACAACCTTCCGTTCAACATGAACACCTTTTACCAGATGTGGGGTGTCACCACACCTGAGGAGGCTCGTCAGAAGATAGAAGAACAGAAGGCAGACGCCGTAGCAAGGATGCAGGCTGAAGGCATCAGCGAGCCGCGCAACCTGGAAGAACAGGCCCTGCTGCTCATAGGACACGACATCTACGAACGACTCATCAAGGGCTACACGGAAAAGCAATGGGGCCGTCCCTGCACGGAACTGCCGGCCTTCATCATCAAGCGGCTGCCCGTTCGCCTGGTGTTCGACAACAACTACTTCAACGATTCCTATCAGGGTATACCCATCGGAGGCTATAACAAGCTCATCGACGGTCTTCTTGAATGCATCGACACACGCACCGAAACCGACTTCTTCGACGACCGTGCATACTGGGAGAATGTGGCTGACAGAATCGTCTTCACAGGAAAGATTGACAAGTTCTTCGACTATGAATTAGGCAAACTGGAGTACCGCACCGTGCGTTTCGAACAGGAAACGCTCAACACGCCCAACTATCAGGGCAACGCTGTGGTGAACTACACCGAGGCCAACGTGCCCTACACGCGAATCATTGAGCATAAGCACTTCGAGTTGTTCGGACAGCAGGTGTATGACGTGCCGCACACAGTCATCTCACGCGAATACAGCATGGAGTGGAAACCGGGCATGGAGCCTTACTACCCCATCAACGATGAACGAAACAATCGGCTGGCCCAAGCGTACAGGGCGATGGCAGAAAACCGCAAAGACGTGATTTTCGGCGGACGGCTGGCCGAGTACAAATACTACGATATGGCCCCCATCATCGAGAAGGTGCTGCAGATGGACATCGTGTAAATGAGATGTGCCTTCGACCGAATCAAATCAGCACCACATCTTTCTGACGATAGAAATCGTTTGTCACCGAGACGATGGCATCCGATACGACTTCGGCAACATAGTCGGACGGCTGTCCCCGCTGAATAGACTTCACAAACGACACCAGCATATAGCGAATGCCTTCTCCGTCAAGCTGATAGAAGAAACGGCGATTGTTGGCGGGATTCTCATAGCGCATTTCAAAATAGTCGGTCTTCCACCAGGGTGCCGGCACGTAGATATAGCCTTTGGTGCCAGAGACCACCAACTCGCCTTCCGACTTCACACCCTGCCCCACCTTCATGGATGCCACCGCCTTCGGATAGATGAACGAAATCTTGGTGAAAGTGTCGAAATCAGAAGTCCCGTCGAGCAAATGCGTCGAAATGGTCTTGCTGCAATAATCGGTGCCCAGCAACTGGAATATGGGCAACAATGCCGTGGGACCCCAGGCACCGATGCTGTTCCAAAGGAAAGGCATGTCGCTCTCGTCGCTCATCTCCAGATTGGTCAGACTGGTACAAGTAGCATCGACCGAGACAATCTGACCGATGGCACCCGTCTTAGCCAACAGAATCAAACGGAAGTAAGCCGTGGAATAAGCCGTCTTCAGAGAATCGGTCAACTGCAGCCCGCGCTCATGGGCCAAGCCCTTCAGTTCCTCCAACTGTGACGGACTGATGGCAATGGGCGATTCGCACAAAACATGACAACCTTTGAGCAGCGCACGGCGTACGTGGTCATAATGATAACGGGGATTTGAGATAATATAGACGGCATCGCTCTGCTCCAGCAGCTCATCATAACGATCAATCGGCATTGCCTGCTGACGAAGTGTCTTCGACAAATGGCGGTCGCTCTCAGTACATACGCCACTGATGGTCAGTCCGTTGACAAACTTGCTCTCACACTCAAACTTGTTCAGGATGGGCGACTCGCCTACCAAGCCCAAACGCAGGCTGTGCTCCTGCGAGCGCAAGTCAGTACTTGAGATGCCCTGGGTGCGGTCTAAATAGACCACCTCGCAATAATCTTTCAAATAGTCGAACTTGCCTCGCCAGTCGCTGCCTATCGCAAAGATGTCCACACCGTAGCGGCGTATGTCATCTATTTTCTGGCCTTCGTATTCCTCAACAATGATTTCATCGGCAATGCCTGTGGAGCGGACGCCTTCCAGACGCTCAATCAACGACTGTTCCACATTCAGTTTGCCACGTGTCATATCAAAACTGTCGGCCGTTACGCCTACAATCAGATAGTCGCCTAACGCCTTTGCCCGCTCCAGAAGCCGGATGTGTCCGTAGTGAAGCAGGTCGTACGTGCCGTATGTTATTACCTTTTTCATTATTGAATCAGACCTCTTTTCATCATGTCCTTCATTGCTTCAACAAGGGTGGTGTTGTCGGCCGTGGTCAATGCCCCAAGGTGTCCCACACGGAACACTTTATCGCGCAGTTCACCGCCATTGGGACAAATCCAGATGCCGTACTCATCCTTCAGCGTGGTAAAAATGTTGTAAGCAGAAATGCGTGACGGCTGCAATGATGTGACGGCATTGGATGGCGACATGCTGAACATCTTGAAAGGCAACCCGGCAATCTTCTCACGGAAGTCCTGTGCCAGCATCTTCATGCGCTTCAACTCGCTTTCCACACCACCGGCTTTCTCAATGTCACGCAGCCGCTGGTTGATCTGCAACAGCGTCTGCACGGCAGGCGTAAAGGGAGTTTGTCCGCGCTCACCGTTCTTCAGCGCCAGTTTCAGATCCAGATACATACACACGCTGTGGTTCTGCTCAACACGTTCGACAGCCCTGGACGAAAGGACGATGAGCGAAATACCCGGCGGACAGGCCAGTGCCTTCTGCGAACCGGTAATCATCACATCGGCCTCAAGAGCCGTCATATCGAAGGGATCGGCCAGGAAAGCACTGATGGCATCAACAACGAGCAACAGTCTGTTGGCCCGGCAGAAACGGCTGATCATAGGCATGTCGTAAAGCACGCCAGTAGACGTTTCATGCATGTTGACAATAAAGGCATTGAAACCCTGTCCTGCCAACGGAGCCAAATGTTGCTCGGTGAGCGGATGACCATACTCCAGCTTTATCTCATGATACGGAATCTGGTGCAGCTGACAAAGTTCTACAAAACGCTCACCAAACGAACCGCCATTCACTACAATGGCTTTGTCGTTCTTAGTAAGCACATTCATGATTGTGGCTTCCATCGAGGCCGTACCGGAACCGGTCATAAAGCACACGCGGCTTTCATCGGATGCATTGGCAAAACGCTTCACCAACTGTTCGTTTTCTAACATCACTTCCGAAAACTCAGGAGTGCGGAAATAAGGCACATGCTGTCCGCCAATGGCTCTGACAGCCTCGCTTGACATTACAGGACCGACTGTAAAATTCAACATTTCTTCTCGTTTTTTCTGTTTTGCATGCAAAATTACGAAATAATTGCAAATAATGGAATACTCACTACCGCTTTTTACTGAAAAGGAATGAGAATTATGTTTTTTTTCGTACCTTTGTCCCCAAATAGTTAGAAAGGCATGCATAAAATAAGAGAAAAAACAGGCTATCAGTCAGACCCTGCTTTGCAGGAACTATGGCAGGTACAACTTGACTTGCTCAAGAAGTTCATCGATGTGTGTCAGGAGCACAACCTGCATTGCTGGATTGACGGTGGTACTTTGCTGGGGGCCGTCAGGCATCAGGGATTCATTCCCTGGGATGATGATGTGGATGTGGCAATGATGCGCGAAGATTATGACCGCTTGCTTGAAATAGCACCAAAGGCTTTTCAACCTCCTTACTTTTATCAGACAGCATATTCTGACACCGATTATTATCGCAGTCATGCACAACTGCGCATGGATGGTACGGCTGCCATTCGTCCGAGCGACTGTTTTCAGCCATTCCATCAGGGCATCTTCATCGATGTGTTTCCCATGGAAGGCGTTCCCCAGGACACTTCCCTTGTGGAGGATGCCCTGCACAAAAGCCGCCGTATTTTGCGGTTCCTCAAAGCAAAAAATACAAACGTCCTGGCCTCAGGACGTCTTGGACTTGTCTTTCGTAAGATGAAAGCCCGTCGTGAGATAGCACGCCGAGGCTGGTCAACAATCTTTAAAGAAGCTGAGGATCTGTTCCGTCAGTTTCCCGTGAATGACTATGACAATGTAGGTGCTTTGGCATTCAGCGGCACCAGTCTGATCTATCCCAAGGAAATCTATAAAGAAACCGTCTGGCTGGACTTTGAAGACCTGAAAGTTCCAGCTCCGGCAGGTTGGGATGTATATCTGAGAACCCAATACGGCGACAACTATATGACACCCATGCGGGACGATACGCTGCATGGTCATTTGGTCATTGATGCCAAGCGTGACTACCGGGATATTCTGCCTGAAGTGCAAAAAGAATACAGAAGTTCGCTGTTCAAACGTTTTATAGCCAAAATCAAAAGATGAGAATCCTACTGTTTTGTGAAAACAAATATGCTGTCGACATTGTCAGACCGCTACAGGAAGAGGCTGACCGACAGGGCGGTCATGAAGTGCTGTGGTATGTTCATCAGCCAAAGATTCCTGTGTTTCCACTTGACGGAAAGGTCAGCTGGACTCACTCCATGCAGGAAGCATACGACTTTCATCCTGATTGCATCTTTGCTCCGGGCAACATAGTCCCCTACTATTTGAGTGGCGTAAAATGCAGCATCTTCCACGGTTATGCCGCAGAGAAGCGGGACCAGTTCCGCATACGCAACTACTTTGACATCTACATGACGCAGGGGCCTTACTTCACCCAGGAGTTCCTGAAACTAAAGAAGCACTATAGCGACTTCGAGGTTGTAGAGACAGGTTGGACTCGTCAGGACTGGATAGCCCGCCACCGTCAGGACTTTGACAATGAGAGAAGGCAGCTGCTTCAACAGCATGGCTGTCAACGCATTGTTCTTTATGCTCCCACATTCTCTCCCCGCCTCACATCGCTGCCCAAAATCAAGCAGGCGCTTCTCCAACTGGTAGAAAAGGAGCAGGTGCTCCTGCTGATCAAGCTACATCCTCTTACACAACAGTCCTGGGTTGACGAATACAAGGCATTGTCTCATGAGAACATTCTCTTTGAAGACGATTTCGCCGTGTCGAAATACATGCTCATGGCCGATGCAATGATCAGCGACACTTCGTCTACCATCTACGAAATGCTGCTGCTCGACAAGCCTGTCATCACGCTCAATACCGTAAGTCAGAATCCTTATTGGAAAGACATCAACGATGCTTCGCAACTCTTACAGGCATATCATGAAATCTTTTCCGACGAAGAACTGGAGAAGAAAAGAAAATGGATCATAGCGAACTATGACCCATATACTGATGGTCGCTGCGCTGAACGCATGATTGATGGAGTTCACCAATACATTGAGCGTTACGGTGTGCCTGAGAAGCGCAGGCTCAACCTGTGGCGCAGGTATGTAAGCATCAAGACGTTCGGAAGGGTTAAACGTTCCTGACCTCCTGCTCTTCCTGTTCCTTCAGGTATTCCCTCCAGGGCTTATCCAAACTCAAATAGCGGAAGAAAGTCTGGGGGATAACTTTAGGTATTTCCATGTAATTGCCATAACAATAGCGAAGATAGGCGTCGGGATCGGCTACCGTCATCAGCGTTTCACCGGCAAACTCAATGGGAGTGGGGTCTCCATAAACCTCTTTGGGCAGGATGCCACGCTCCGGACGGTTGTCATTGTCGGCCAGCAGTGCGCTACCTTCATACTTAAATTCCATGCATACCTCCTTCACCTTTCTGTGCAAGAACAGCGGGGGCAGTATCTTTCTTATTGCAATAGTCATCACGCTGCGAAAGCCCTTGCCATGCTTATAGGGATCGGTCTGCGAGAAATAAAGCAGTTTCCAGTACAACCGATAGCGGAAATAATGCCACCAGCGGCGGAAGCCCGGTCCTACCATGCCATCGATGGGGAACACATCGACGGGCAGACCACCCACAAACGGGAAGCTGCGACGGGGGATATAGGTTGTGTTGCCATCCTGCACACGGGCAAAACAGTAGGGATAGTTGTCGGGATGGCCTGGACTCACCAACTCATAACGCTCAGGCAACCACTCGTTGGCATGTTTCAAGAATACTTCATAATCGGGACGCGGCATCGCTACGTCGGCATCGTCATCCCAAGGCACAAAGCCCTTATGTCGCATGGCACCAAGCATAGTACCCGCAAAGAGGTAATAACGGAGATGATGCTCACGACAAACCTGGTCGATGGCCTTTAGTATGCCAAGCAGATGTTGTTGAATTTCACGTGTTTCTTCATTGATTCGGTCTCCATGCAGTGCTTTTGCCTGTTCTTCAGGATTGCTGTAATTTGTTTCCATATTTCAGATAATGCAGTTTTGTCCTTATTTTATAATAGTTCTGTTTGAACGAATAATTCACGAAGTTTTCCCAGTCCAGTCCCGAACGGCAGGGATGAATGGTCACCTGCTGTTTCTTTGCAGCAGGGTTCATCTGGTCGCACAGACGGGCCACATACTCAAACATGTTGTAAGGCCCAAGCACCATCTGCTTGCAACTGGCCAGCAGCTGCCGTGACTGTTCATAGCGGTGGGTAGCAATGGTTTGGTCAATGATGTCGATGGCCTGCTCAGGCTGGCGGATGTCAATGGGTTCGAATGCCTCCATGGGGAAGTATTCGGCCAGATTGGTACAGCCGTAATAGAAAGGAAAGGTCTCAGTGAGATAGCAGTCACTGATCTTTTCTGTCCAGTAGTACAGCTGCGACGAGTTCTCAATGGCGATGTGGTAACGGTAGGGCCGCAGCACGTCCCATTTGTCGTCGAACGGACGGAAGCCCCGCCCGAAGATGTCAATCTGACTGCCGTAGTGCTCCTTCAATTTCTCCACGAACTTGATGCGGTCCAGATGCCCGCGTGTAAAAGCCTTGTTGCTGGTGATAACAGAAATCAGCCTGGTCTTCTCCGAAGGGTCGGAGGAAGCACAGAGCGAATCGTAGTCCTTCGACCAGATGTAGCCACCATACCCGTCGGGCTTATAGCCCACGAACCAAGGCAGGATAGCGGGGCCGAAGATCATGTTGGGATGCCGCATCTGAGCCTGACAGGTGACCACCAAGCCGAACTGGTCGATGTATCGTTGTGGATAGACCAGTACCGAACGGGGTTCAGTAGTGAGCAGGATGGTGTTCTCAGGAGCCACCCGGCAGGTCTGCACCTCACGCACGCCCTTGCCCTGAACTACCCAGAAGTCGGCCTCTTCGAGCGAGTCGTCCAGACAGAACTCATAGCGACCGTCCTGTGAGCGTAGGTTGTGGCTGGGTGTCTGGCGGTGCATAATGGTGGCCAGGCCTTCACGGTAGGGCATGAATCTTACTTTCATCATAGCATGGCAGCCTTCAGTCCCTCCTTAATATAATATCCTTCAGCCAGACGTTGGGACATGAGCCAGGCTGCATGTCGCATCTGCTTGTAATCCTCTACCGACAAGGCTGCCAGACGGCTGTCTATCTCTGAAAGGCTGTCGACGGCAATGCCCACGCCCTGTTCCTCAATGAAAGGAGCCATAGCAGCCTGCTTCCATACAATCACAGGTATGCCGGCACGCAGGTAGAACGACGTCTTGTGGGGGTCGTTGATGCGCAGATACTCGCCCCAGTCGCCCGTACACTCATCGACAGAGCTGCCGTCCCACACCAGTCCGAAGTCGGCTTCGACCTTGGCAATAAACTCATCGCTGGGCATGAAGCCGTGATAGGTCAGCTGCTGACAGTTGTTAGCCTCAGCCTCAAAGCCCTTTCCATAGAGATCCATTTGCCACCCGTTGATGACGGGGGCCATCTTATAGAGGAACTCGTTGCGCCAGCGTCCCAGATGTCCGGCGTAGACCACGCGCCACGGGGCTTTCCTCAAAGTTGAGAGAGACTCCGACACTTCCGGACGAACCGCCACATCCGACAGATAGTCGAATATTTGCAGACAATGAATGCCGCCCTTGAAGCCATGCTTGATGAGATAGTCGCGCATGGTGGGGTTATGGACAATGAGGAAGTCGGTCTTGGCAAGACGGCGGTTCTCCTGCTGCGGCGTCAACTTATGGCGCCGGAAAGCACCCAGGTCGTGAATCACCGTCACCACACGGGCTCCTTTCATCTTGGCCAGCAGGCAAGCCATCTTGTAGAATTTCTTCATGGGATACTGTAGGAAGAGCAGGTCGCCCTTCTTGAGCTGCATGGGAATACGGCACACGCTGACCAGCTTGGTCATGAAACGGCCCACACCTCCATGACCGAAATTGCGGCTTGTCAGGTTGCAGAAGCCTTCGCGCCTACAAATCTCGTCAATGTCTTCCTTGGCCTTGTTGACGGTTCCTACTTCAATAAAATACTTCTTCATCTTATCTTTTATAGCTGAACGGATGTGTGATGCGCTTGCGCCTCACCCAGTTCCTGTCGTGTCGTTCCTTGATGCGGATGGCCTCAGCAATGTCGTCGTCGGTCCATCCGCGTGCAGCGGCATACTCCTTTAATATAAACAGGTAGGCGGGCGTAATCCAGTAGAACAGCGTCAGGTTCTCCATCGATTCGGGCTTGGGCACAGGTCCGTCGAAGAACTCCATGCGGTTGATGTCGATCAGCTCGAAGGCATACTGCCCATCGGCCTGAACAGTATAGAGCACGTTGGTGGGATTGAGGTCACGGTGCAGCACACCAGCCTCATGCATCCGAGCCACGAAGCGTGCATAGGCCGTAGCCAACGGTTGGTCGAACGGTTCCTGCTCTATGAGTCGCGGACGGATGGGCTGTGCCTCGGTGTATAGACAGACGTAGTAGACCTGCCGGATGGTACACCAGTGGCGTTCTTCCATGCAAGCCACCTCCTGAGGCGTGCTGTAGCCGTGCTGCCGCAACTGACTGGCATTCTCGTAGGCACGCCGCGCCTTGTTCTTTCTGAGGAAGGTGTAGACGAAGCGTTTCAGCCAGTTATGGCGTTTGAACTGCTTCACCACCAGCAGCAGACCGTCCTTGCGGTAGACCCTCACCGTGTTGCGGCCCTGGTAGAGCAGCTCGCCCTCACCGTTGCTGAACAGCTGCGGCACGCTGCGGAGCCAGGGTTCCAGCTGGCAGAAATCGTTACTGACCGTGATCTGCATGACAGTTTATTATTTAAACAGGTTGACCAGCCTCACCACTTCGCGTGCTTCCTCTACGGTGAGCACCGGACTGATGGGCAGGCTGAGTTCCTGCTGGTGTATCTTCTCAGTGACGGGCAGCGACAAGCCAGCCCATTCCTTATAGCATTCCTGGCGGTGGGGCGGCACCGGATAGTGTATCAGTGTCTCCACACCATGTTGCCGCAGATAGTCCTGCAGGGCATCGCGACGGGGCGACAGGACGGGAAACACATGGAACACATTCTGCTCCTGTGGCAGTACAACAGGCAACATGATGTCGGCATGACGGATGCCTTCAATGTAGACCTGCGCCACCTCGCGTCGTTTGCGGTTGTCGGCATCCAGATGCTGCAGCTTCGCCGAAAGCACAGCGGCCTGCACCTCGTCGAGACGGCTGTTGCGTCCCTGATAGCGGCACACGTATTTGGTCTGCATACCGTAGTTGGCCAGTGCCCTGATTGTTGCTGCCAGCTCTTCATCGTTGGTTGTCACCGCCCCGCCGTCGCCCAATGCTCCCAGGTTCTTCCCAGGATAGAAGCTGTGACCCGCAGCATCGCCCAGACTGCCTGTACGGCGTCCGTCACCACAGCGACAGCCGTGGGCCTGGGCGTTGTCCTCCACCAGTTTCAGATTGTGCCTGCTGCACAGTTCAGCTATCTTTTCCGTATAGGCGCACCTTCCGTACAGATGAACCAGCAAGACGGAACGTGTACGACTGGTGACAAGTGCTTCAAGACGGCTGTCGTCCAGTTCCAGCGTGTCCCAGCGCGGTTCGGCCAGTACAGGCACCAGGCCGTTTTGCGTGATAGCGAGGATGGAGGCAATGAAGGTGTTGGCCGGAACGATGACCTCATCGCCCTCTTTCATCACCCCCATTTCTATGTAAGCCCGGTAGATCAGGGCCAGCGCGTCAAGCCCGTTGCCGCATCCCACACAGTGGCGCGTGCCTATATAGTCGGCATACTGCCTCTCGAACCGTTCGTTCTCCGCCCCACGAAGATAATAGCCCGAATCGGCCACACGACTCAGCGCATCGCCTATTTCGGCACGATACTGTGCATTTACCTTCTGAAGATCGAGGAACTTTATCATTACCGCCAGTTATTTGTACTCTTCCTTTCGGATGATCTTGCCGTCGATGACGTCGTATTTGCGATTGAACTCCTCACGCCCACGCTTCCACCGATTGTGGGTCCAGAGATAGTAGGCTGGCTGTCGGCGAATGCTTTCCTCCAGCAACTGGAAGAAACGGCGCGTGATGGCAAACTCCTCCTCCTTGGCCGCCTCATACGACACCAGCCGGTAGGTGCAGATATACTTGCCGCGACAGGGTCGCTCCATATCGACATAGAACACGGCATCGTTCATTTTCTGCATGATGCGCTCACCGCCGGTGAACACCGGGGTGTCGTGGTTCAGGAAGTCGAGCCACAGATGCATGTTCTCCCACTTCGGACTCTGGTCGCTGATGTAGCCGAAGAGCGAACGGCTGTTCTCACGCTTCAGGGCCACCAAATGGCGCAGAATGTCCTGCTTGGGCACACACATGCCGCCATGAGAGGAACGGATGTCGATAAACAGACGGTCGAAGGCAGCGCTGTTAAGCGGATGATAGATCAGTCCCACCTTGGCTTCGGGCCAACGGTGGAACGCCAGTCTTGTCGACGTGAGCCACTCCCAGTTGCAGTAGTGGCCCAGGATGGCGGCGCAGTTGCGCCCTTCGTCGAACACTTCCTCCATCTTCTCGCTGCCCCTGAACTCTATGTGCTGCAGCATTTCCTCGTTGCTGATGCTGAGCAGTTTGATGGATTCCACCATATAGTCACACAGCCAGTGGTAGAACTGCCGCTCGATGGCTGCAATCTCGGCTCCGTCCTTCTCGGGAAACGAGTCAGTCAGGTTCTTCCGTACCAGCTTCCTGCGATATTTCACCACATAGAACACCAGCACGAAGAACACGTCGGACAGGAGATAGAGCACCCGCCAGGGCAGCAGCGACAGCGTGTAGGCTGCGCCATACAGGAGCCGGTATTTTATTTTCTCACTCATCACATTCATTCGGCGCTCTTAATATATTTGGTGCAAAGGTAATACTTTTAAACGAGAAATGAGGAACGAAGTGAGAAAATTCACATTTCATTTCTCAATTCTCATCAAAATATAGTACCTTTGCGGCCATGAAGGAGATACTTAGAAAAGGATTCATCTACTATTTGCTTTCGTCGCTGTTCATAGGCGTTCTTTTCCTGTGCTACATGAAGGGCGACACCATTATGGAACGCATCGACCTGTGGGGCTGGCTGTTTTTCGTCACTTCGTGTCTTTCCCATGCTGCCCTGCTGGTACTGGCACTCTTCCTGGTCTTTTACCTGCCGTGGGCACTGCTGCGCCTCCGTCGCGTGGCAACGGGACTATTTGTGACGTCGGTCGTCCTGCTGGCAATGGTCGTGTTTCTCAACATGCAGGTCTATCACATCTACCGTTTCCACATCAACGGCTTCATTCTCAACATGCTCACCGGCCCCAGTGCTGGCGACATCTTCCAGTTCGACGGCACACTTGTGCTCACCGAGAGCCTGCTGCTGTTGCTGGTGGCAGCCGTGTCCGCAGCCTTGTGGTGGGCTGCCTGCTGGATTAGCAAACGGTGGCAGCACCGCTACGGCTACTGCTCAGTGGCCTTGCTGGTGGGTTCGCTGCTGGTGGCCAACGGCCTGCACGTCTACGGATCCTTCGTGGTGAAGCCCTCCATCCTGCTTCCCTCGCGGCTCGTGCCCTACTATTTCCCGCTCTCCATGAGCTCGCTGCTGGAGGATATGGGCTTTGAACGCCACACCGACGACACCAGCGACGGCATGAGCGGTGACGGCGAACTGCAATACCCGCTCCATGAACTGCGGGTGGAGCCGCCTTCGCAGAAGACCAGCGTGGTCTTTATCCTTATCGACTCCTGGAACCGCCGCGCCCTGACCGAGGAATGCATGCCCCGACTGGCAGAGATAGCTGCCAACGAACAGTACTACATGAACCACATGAGCTGCAGCAACGGCACCCGCTACTCCGTCTTCGGACTGTTCACGGGCCTGCAGCCTTACTACTGGCCTGTCTTTCAGGGCAGCCACCAGAGTCCGCTGCTCGTCGACCAGCTGCTGTCCCAGGGCTACCAGTTCCGGGCCTATCCCAGTGCCACGCTCCAGTCACCGCCTTTCTCGCGGGTGCTCTTCCAGCATGTGCCCGACCTGCGCACGAAGACGCCCGGCCTCACTCCTTATGAGCGTGACCACCGTCTGACCTCCCACTTCATTGCCGACCTGTCCAGTATGGCAGCTACGGGTGAGCCGTTCTTCGCCTTCCTGTTCTACGACATGCCCCACTCGCTCATCTGGCCTGAAGACCAGCCCAAGCACTTCACTCCTGCCTGGGACTATGCCGACTATGCTGCACTGAACGTTAACACGCCTGTGGAACCATTCTGGAACCTCTACCGCAACCTGTGTCATGCCACCGACTCGCTCGTGGGACAGGTGGTCGACGCGCTGAAACGGTACAGGCTCTACGACCGCACACTGCTCGTTGTCACCGGCGACCACGGGCAGGAGTTCAACGAGAACCACAACAACTACTGGGGCCACAGCAGCAACTTCAGCGTCCATCAGGTGGGTGTGCCGCTCATCATGCACCAGCCTGGGAAACCTGCTGCACGCCACCGCTACCGCACCACACACTACGACATAGTGCCCACACTGATGCACGACTACCTGGGTGTGCTGAACCCGCCGTCTGACTATTCGGCAGGCCGCCTGCTCAACGACTCTACACCGCGACGCTGGCAGTTTGTGGGCAACGAGCTGCGCTATGCCTTCCTCTTGGAGAAGGACACCATTCTGACCAAAGAGGGAGCCGGATGGATTGATGTGACCGATGCGCGCATGAACCCCGTGAGCAACTACCACATTCACCCACAGCAGTTCGAACAAGCCGTCAAAGAACTGAACCGGTTCTTCAAGTAAACTGTTCACAATCAACTACTTATAATCATCTTACAACTAAGGCTCAGCTATCTCCTAACTGAGCCTTAGTTACAACGCAATTGAGGCTCAGTTGAAGGACGACTGAGCCTCAGTTGTATCAAACTATTTCTGGGGTTGTTTGTTACTTCTCCTTGAGATCACGCGAGGTGAGCTGCAGCAGGGCACGGCCCAACTGCAACAGGCGCAGGGAATCGGAACCCTGGGCTGCAATGAGGTGCTGGGCTGCAAGGTCGTAGGACATGAAGCCGGTGCTGTCGATAACGGTCATGCCCTCCACGTAGGTGTGGAAAGCCAGCTGACGGCGGTAGGCAGGACTGAGCACGTCACGGCTGAAACGGAAGTCGCTGTGACTCAGCTGCAACTGTCCCAAGAGCGTGGCAGCAAGGTCGCTCTGGTTGCAGATGGCACTGACTGTGCGGGGCTGGCGCACGGCACCACCCACCCAGATCATGGGAATGTGGTTGAAGAGACGGGTGGTCTCGTTGATGCCCTGATAGCGGTAGCCATGATCAGGCAGGATGACAACCAGCGTCTGCGACCACGAGGGCAGGCTCCGCAGGCTATCGACCAGCTCACCCACACAGCGGTCGAGGTAGTGGAAGGCATTGTACACCTCATCGTCAAGCACGCGCTCAGGCACGTCCCACGGTTCGTGGCTGCTCAACGTGAGCCAGGTCTTCATCCAGCGGCTGTCGGCTGGCTGGGCGGCAATGTCGCGAAAAAGGGTGCGGGCGGTGATGCCGTCGCATACGCCCCACTTGGCCGTAGCCTGCTCGTCGCTGCTGTAGTCGGCCTTCCACGTCAGGTGGTCGTAGCCCGACGACATAACGTAGCTGCGCATGTTGGTGAAGTTGATGTCACCACCGTAGAGAAAGCTGTTGTCGTAGCCCTCAGCCTTGAGCGTACCGGCAATGGAGGGCAGCTTGCGGCTCTTCTCGGGAACCTTCATGACAGAGGTAATGGGAAAGGCGGGATAGCCACTGAGAATGCTCACGACACCCCTGTCGGTACGCCAGGAGTTGGCGTAGCACTGGGTGAAATAGATGCCTTCATGGGCCAGCTGGTTCAGTCGGGGGGTGATGTCGGTGTGTCCACCCAGTTCTGTAAACTGTCCGCCACAGCTCTCCATGATAATCAGCACAATGTTGGGACGTGTGGTGGTGAGCAGGGTGTCGGCAGGCAGGGTCTCGCTGTCGAAGAGTCCTTCGGTCAGCTGTTCACATTCGTCATCGCTGAAGAAGCGGTATTCCACGATGTAGTCGCCCGATTTGCCCAGCGAATAAAGGAAGCTGAACACGGGGTTGACGGCCGAGTGGTTCAGAAACTGGCGCGAGGAGAAGTACACCTGCCCGATGTTGGTGGTCGACTCGCTCAGTCCACCACGTATGCCAATGACCATGAGGGGAATGACAAGAAGGTGGAGGGCGGTGGCTTTGAGTTTAGCCGACGCTGAACGCTCCACGCTGAACGCTAAACTGAAGAAGATGACTGCTGCCACTACCGCAAAGATGATGAAGCGAACCAGCAGATAGGCGGTGCTGACGCTGGCTGTGGCCTCAGTGGGCGTCTCAAGATAGGAAAGACAGGATGCGTCGAGCTTGAACTGCCAGAAAGCATAGAGGCTGGTGTCGGCCACAAAGGCCAGGCTGAAGGCCACCGCCACCAAAAGGGCATAGCCGCGAAAGAGCCAGCGAGGTACTGGCAACCAAACGGAAAAGGCCGACAGCAGTAAGGGAATGATGAGGAAATAGAGTGCTGTGCTGAGGTCAAGACTCAGTCCGTGCCAAACAACGCTGAGCACATCGCCTGCGGTGAACGCCTCCTGACCTGCATAGCAAAGCATGAACACCACCTTTGCCATCACAAAGATGAGGACGGTGGTCAGATAGAACCGCAAGAGAAAAATCAGCCGCTGCTTCATACCTGCTGCATTGCGTGAAGCTTGTTGTAATAGCCGTCAATGGCCAGCAGTTCCTCGTGGGTGCCGCGCTCCACAATCTGTCCCTCATGGAGCACACAGATCTCGTCGGCATTCTTGATGGTCGACAGGCGGTGGGCAATGGCTACGGTGGTGCGCGTCTTCATCAGCCGCTCCAGGGCGTCCTGCACCAGTCGCTCGCTCTCTGTGTCGAGTGCCGAGGTGGCCTCGTCAAGAATGAGGATGGGCGGGTTCTTCAATATGGCACGGGCAATGCTGACGCGCTGTCGCTGACCGCCACTGAGACGGCTGCCGCGATCGCCAATGTTGGTGTCGAATCCATGTTCCGACTGCGTGATGAAATCGTAGGCATTTGCTATCTTGGCCGCCTCTGCAATCTGCTCGTCGGTGGCAGTGTCAACACCGAAGGAAATGTTGTTGCGGAACGAGTCATTAAACAGGATGGCCTCCTGATTGACGTTGCCGATGAGCTGGCGCAGGTCGTGGATGCCCAAGTCCTTCACGTTGATGCCGTCGATGAGCACTTCGCCTTCCTGCACGTCGTAGTAACGCGGAATCAGGTCTACGAGCGTTGACTTGCCGCCACCGCTCTGTCCCACGATGGCAATGGTCTTGCCCTTGGGAATGATCAGGTTAATGTCTCTCAGCACCCACTGCTCCCCGTAACGGAACGATACGTGGCGGAACTCTATCTGATGCTCAAACGAGCTGATGGGTGTCGGGTGTTGGCTTTCGGTAATGGTGTTCTCGGCCAGCAGGATCTTGTCGATGCGCTCCATCGAGGCCAGTCCCTTCGGAATGTTGTAGCCTGCCTTCGAGAACTCCTTCAGCGGGTTGATGATGGAGTAGAGAATCACCATGTAATAAATGAAGGAGGGGCCGGTGATGGTCTGGTTGTTGAGCACCAGCACGCCACCGAACCACAACACGATGACAATCATCACCGTGCCCAGGAACTCACTCATGGGGTGAGCCGACGACTGGCGTATGTTCACCCTCATCAGGTCGTTGCGGTAGCTGCTGTTCACCTGGTCAAAGCGGCGGTTCATCTTCTCTTCGGCACAGAAAGCCTTGATGATGCGCAGACCGCCCAGCGTCTCTTCCACCTGGCTCATGGTGTCGCTCCACAGGGCCTGAGCCTTGATGCTCTTCTGCTTCAGCTTACGGCCCACGATGCCCATGAACCAACCCATGATGGGCACAATGAAGAGGGTGAAGAGCGTGAGCTGCCATGAGATGAAAAGGAGCGTGGCGAAGTAGGCAACGATGAGTACAGGGTTCTTGAAAAGCATGTCGAGCGACGACATGATGGAGCTTTCCACCTCCTGCACGTCACCGCTCATGCGGGCGATAATATCACCCTTGCGCTCCTCTGAGAAGAAGCCCAGGGGCAGCGAGGTGATCTTGCGATAGAGCTGGTTGCGTATGTCGCGCACCACACCCGTGCGGATAGGCACTATGCAGGCCGAAGTGAGGAAGTAAGCCCCCGTCTTCAGCATGGTGGTGGCGGCCAGAAACAGACCTATGAAGAGCAGCGTGGTGGTGGCACCATAGCTGGCAATAAGCCCGTTGACATAGAAGTTCAGGTTGTTCATCAGCACATCCTGTACATTGCTCCAGTCCCAGGCCATATAGGCTGTGGCTGCCTGGGCATCGCCTGTCTGGAACAGGATTTGCAGAATGGGTATCAGGGCGGCAAACGAGAAGATGTTAAGCACCGCCGAGAGGATGTTGAACACCACCGATGCAATGAGGTATTGCTTGTAGGGCGGTACGAACCGCCTGAGCACTTGCAGGAATTCTCTCATATCTATTTCTTTCTTGTTTCTTGATTTTCACGCACCGTAAGCCTGTCTTGCGTCATGCGCTCCATGTACTGCTGTACGACCGACTGCAACTGGCGTGTCATCTGCCGCAGCGTGTCCTTCGGCATCGTAGAAAGCACATTGCGGCTGAGCAGTGAGTCGGTTCGGAAGCGGTAGGCTGCCGTGACATCCTCGCCGTCGAAATGCAGCAGGTAGGGGCCTTTCACAAACTCATAGCCTCCTGTCTCGCTCATCCAGTGCAGGGCGAACGACTCGTTGGCAGGCGTGCCGATCATGTCTTTTCCGAAGGCCACGTAGGGATGGTCGTAGTGCAGGTAGGACAGCACCGTGGGCATGATGTCGACCTGTTCCACCACACGCTCACGGTCGTAGCCCCGCAGCGTGCTGTCGCCTGGGGCATAGAAGATGATGGGCACGGTACAGTTGCCCAGCGTGGTGGTGTAGCAGGGGTCGATGGTGGTGCTGGAATGGTCGGCCGTGATGACAAAGAGCGTGTTGTTGAACCACGGCTGCCTGCTGGCTGTCTGGAAAAAGTGGCGCAGAGCATGATCGGTATAGCCTATGCACTCCTGCAACGGGCGCTCACCCTTGGGGAACACGTCCTTGTAGCGTTCGGGCAACGTGAAGGGCGTGTGCGACGATGCCGTGAAGACTGCCGTCATGAACGGCTGCTGCATGCCGCTCATCGTGAGGGCGAAGAACTGCAGGAACTCCTCGTCGAAGATGGCCCACGTGCCGTCGTAGTCTTTCTCGCCACCGAAGCGCTTGTCCTGGTCGTACTCCGTGCGGCCATAGTAGTGCTTGAAGCCGGTGGCACGCGCAAACGCCTGGAAGCCCATCGAGTTGTTCTGTGCCCCGTGGAAGAAGCCTGTCGCGTAGCCTTTCTGCTCACCCAGCTCGCGGGCCAGTCCACTCATGTGGTTCAGCGAGGCGGGGGTAAGGAACAGCGGCTCCACATAGTTGGGCAACGACGACAGCGTGGAGGGCATGCCCTCAATGCTCTTTCGCCCGTTGCTGTAGGAATACTGCCAGGTCAGGGCACCGTGGGTGATGAGCGAATCGAGGAACGGTGTGAACCCCCTGTAGGTCCCACCGCGCAGTGTCTGGTTGTAGAAACCGAAGTGCTGCTTGCCGAAGCTCTCCAGAATGAGCACCACCACATTGCGGGGCACGAAGGGCAGCGAATCGGCAGGCACGTGGACGGGCGAATAGAGTGCTGCGGCCTCTTCCTCCGTGAGGTAGTGGGGCACCACCATAGGCTTCTTGCTCAGGGTCCTATAGATAGAAAAAGGAGTGTTGAGCACGATGCCCGTCTCAGCCGGACGGTCTACGTACTGGTTGGCGTTCGAAATGGTGATGGGGCGTACGGCGTGGGCAAAGCCGCCGCGCATGCCTGCCACGCAGAGCGGGACGGCAGCCAGCAGTGATGCCGACATGCAGAGATAGTATTTCAGCTTCGCACCGGGTGCTGGGACATGTGAACCGGGACGGAACACCTTCCACAGCAGCCAGCAGAGACCCAGGCCCAACAGCACCAGATACCAGTTGGCCAGAAACTGTTCGCCCATGATCTTCGTCATGCCTCCGGCTCCCTCGTTGCTGAACTCATGAAACACCGACGTGGTGGTGCGCTTGCCCGTGTAGGGGAAATAGACGCAGTCGGCAAGGTTTGCCCACAGGGCAACCGAGTTGCACACCACATAGACCCAACGTACCACCCTGTAATAGCCTTTGCACTCCTTCCAGTGCAGGGGCAGCAGCATCATGACGATGACCAGGGCGTTGGTATAGAGAATAGCCGACGTGTCGAAGATAATGCCTGCTCCGAACAGGCTGAGCGCATGGGAAAGGGTCATTGTGTCAGCATACAAGTCCCAGTTGGTCAGCAGGAAGACCAGCCTCGACAGCATGAAAAGCACGTAGACCACGAGCAGATTGCCCAGCAAAGCCACCACAGGCGAACGCATAATAACGGATTTCATGCCGCAAAGGTACTACTTTTAAATGAGAAATGAGAAAAAATAACGAGAAATGTAGTACCTTTGCACCCATGATGAACAGGAAAAAGAAAAGAATCATAGCACTGGTGCTGGCCGCAGCCATCGTGGCAGCACTGGGCTTGTGGGCAAACAGCCGCTGGAATGTGTGGTTCAACAACGTTGAGGAACAGGCTTGCGCACTCGTTGCGGAGCCGCACCACGTGCTCCTCACCTTTGGCGATGCCGACGAACTGTCGCGCAATGTGAGCTGGCAGGCCGACTCGGTGGTGCGCGAAGCCTACTTGCAACTGGTGTGCCTGGCCGACAGCGACACCACCGCCGTGAGTGCTGCAGGCGAAGTGTTCCGCTCGCGCCGTGGTGTCAGTGCCTACTATGTGGCCCGTCTGCGCTCGCTCAGACCTGATGCCGACTATGCCTACCGAGCCGTTACCGCCGGGAAAGCCTCTCCCTGGTATCATTTCAGCACCCACGCTGCTGGTGCAGACCGGCTGGACTTCCTCTACGTGGGCGATGTGCAGGACACCCTTGGGGGCGAGGCCAACCGCTTCCTGCGCGAAGCCCTGCAGCGTCACTCTCAGAGCGAGTTCCTCGTCTGCGGTGGCGACCTGACCGAGCGACCCACCAACCAGCACTGGGCCGAGACGTTCCACGACATCGACAGCGTATGCCAGCACCTACCGCTGCTCGTGGTGACGGGCAACCACGACTACCTGAAAGGAGTCATCATGCGGCTGGAACGCCGTTTCCCGCTGGTCTACTCCTACTTCCTCGACTCCAAAATCGACGACAACCAGGTCTACACCCTCCGCTACGGCCCTGCACAGTTCTTCCTGCTTGACAGCAACCGCGAACTGCCCTATCTGCTGACGCAGCGCAAATGGCTCAAAGAACAGCTGCAGCAGAGCACGGCCCGCTGGAAAATCGTGGTGCTCCACCACCCGCTCTTCTCGCTCAAGGGCATGAACAACCTCATTCAGCGGTGGGCGTTCAACGACCTGATTGAAGACTACGGTGCAGACCTGGTGCTGCAAGGCCACGAGCATGCTTACGCACGCATGACCCGCCACACCGACGATGATACGCCCACGACACCCGTCTACACCGTGAGCCACTGCTCGCCGAAGAACTACCGCATCAAGTTCGACGACCGCTTCGACAAGTTCGGCATCTCCAGCCGCTACTACCAGACGGTCAGCATCGTGGCCGACACGCTCACGCTCTGTGCCTACGAGGTCTACGGCCACTCGCTCTACGACTCGCTGCGCATCATCAAGCAACCCGCCGACGCAGCCCCGCTCATAGAAGACCTGGGCCGCGCCATTCCCGAATACATGGAGTTCACCCCCGATCCCGACAGCAAGAAAGACTGCGACTATGCCAAACGAATAGCCGACTATAAGCAGCGGCACCCCGAACGAATGAAACGTTAAGTTACAGGCAGGGAAATAGGCTTTTCCTATGTATTTTTCAACTAAGGCTTACTTAGCACTCAACTAAGCCTTAGTTACGACACAACAAAGCCTCAGTTGCAATACAACTGAGGCTTTGCTGTAAACACTTGAATATCAAACCGTTTCGCCCATGAGCGTGGCACTGGTGCTGCCAACAATCCTGACGGCAACGGTCTGGCCGATGTGATGGCCTGCCTTGGGGAACACTACCATCTTGTTCTGCTGGGTGCGCCCGCAGAGGCTTTCACGGCTGCGCTTCGAAAAGCCTTCGACCAGGACTTGAAACTCGCGACCCTCGTCCTTCTTGTTCTGTTGGGCAGAAATCTCGGTCTGCAAGGCTATCAGTTCATTGAGGCGACGCAGCTTCACCTCTTCAGGCACATCGTCGGGCAGGTGCTTCGAGGCGTAGGTGCCGGGGCGCTCAGAGTACTTGAACATGAAGGCAGAGTCGTAGCCCACCTCGCGCATGAGGCTGAGACTGAGCTGGTGGTCTTCCTCGGTCTCGCTGTGGTAGCCCACGAAGATGTCGGTAGACAAGCCGCAGTCGGGAATGATGCTGCGGATGGCTTCCACGCGGCCCAGATACCACTCGCGGGTGTACTTGCGGTTCATGAGCTGCAGGATGCGGTCAGAGCCGCTCTGCACGGGCAGGTGGATGTGCTTGCAGACGTTGGGTTCCTCGGCAATGACGCGCAGCGTCTCGTCGCTCATGTCCTTGGGGTGCGAGGTGGTGAAGCGGATGCGCATTTCAGGTGCTTCACGGGCCACACGGCGCAGCAGCCCGGGGAAGTTCAACTGAGAGTCGTAGGAATTGACGTTCTGCCCCAGCAGCGTGACTTCCTTGAAACCTCGGTCGCGCAAGTCGCGCACCTCGCGGAGGATGCTCTCCACGTCACGACTGCGCTCACGGCCACGGGTATAGGGCACAATGCAGTAGTGGCAGAAGTTGTTGCAGCCGCGCATGATGCTCACGAAGCCGCCTATGCGCTGGCCGATGGCCATGCGCTGGGGCACCACGTCGCGATAGGTCTCAGAGGTCGACAGCTCGATGTTGATGGCCTTATGGCCAGCCTCGGCCTGGGCAATGAGGTCGGGCAGGCTGAGATAGGCGTCGGGGCCAGCCACCAGGTCGGCACCGTACTTATGGAGCAGATCGTCCTTCACCCGCTCGGCCATGCAGCCCAGGACACCAATGATGAGTCTTCCCGATTTCCGCAGTGCGCTGAGTGCTTCCAGACGGTGGTAGATTTTCTGTTCGGCATTGTCGCGCACCGAACAGGTGTTCAGGAAAACGGCATCGGCCTGTTCAACGGTGTCACACAATTCGTAACCGGCCATCTGCATGACCGAAGCAACGACCTCGGAGTCGGCCACATTCATCTGGCAGCCATAGGTCTCAATAAACAGTTTCTTCATCCTAAAATTTCGAATTAGGCTGCAAAGGTACGAAAATAATTCTTCATTCATCATGTATAATTCATATTTTTAATATACCTTTGCAACCAAATAAGAGAAACAACCGTATATGCAAAAACCAATACTGACCAAAACCAGCGTATGGGCCGAGGTGCGCGACTACATAACCATTGCCATCGGCATGCTGAGCTACTGCATCGGGTGGGGCATCTTCCTGCTGCCCAACAACATCACCACGGGCGGCGTGGCCGGTGTATCGTCCATCCTGTTCTGGGCAACGGACATCCCGGTACAATTGAGCTACTTTGTGATCAACGCCATACTGCTGCTCATTGCCCTGCGCGTGCTGGGACTGAAATTCTGCCTGAAGACCATCTATGCGGTGATGGTGCTCACGGTGGGCGTGGCCGTAGTGACTGAGAACTATCACGACCACCTGCTGGCCAACCAGCCGTTCATGGCGGCCATCATCGGTGCGGTGTTCTGCGGATGCGGCGTAGGAATGGGACTGGCATCCAACGGCTCTACGGGCGGCACCGACATTATTGCGGCCATCATCAACAAATACCGCGACATATCGCTGGGGCGCGTCATCATGCTGTGCGACGTAATCATTATCTCATCGAGCTACCTGGTGCTGAAAGACTTCGAGAAGGTGCTCTACGGCTACGTGGTGCTCTACGTCACAGCTTTCTGCATAGACTGGGTGGTCAATTCGAAGCGCTCGTCGGTGCAGTTCTTCATCATCAGCCATAAATACAAGGAAATAGGCGAGCGCATCAACCGTGAGCCTCATCGCGGCTGCACGGTCATCGATGCCCAGGGCTTCTACTCGGGCAACGAGGTGAAGATGCTCTTCGTGCTGGCCAAGCGCCGACAGAGCGACCTGATATTCCGCATCATCGACGAGGTGGACCCCCACGCCTTCGTCTCGCAGAGTGCCGTCATCGGCGTCTACGGTGAAGGCTTCGACCGCTTCAAGGTGCGCCGCAAGAGTGTGAAGTCATGATACGCTACACCCATAAGGAAGAAATCTGGAACACGTTCTCCCACGCCGGCGGCATCCTGCTGGGCGTGGTCGTCGGCATCATCTTCCTGGTCATGACCATCAAGGGCCACAGTTCGTGGGCTTCGGTGGGCGTTTCGCTCTATCTCTTCGGCATGCTTGGCAGCTATATCACGTCGACCGTCTATCACGCCCTGCCGCGACGCTCGAAATGGAAGGAGCGGCTGCGCCACTGGGATCATGCCGCCATCTACTGGCACATTGCAGGCAGCTACTCACCACTGACGCTGGTGGCACTGCGCGAACAGGGCTACTGGGGGTGGAGCCTGTTTTGCTTTGTATGGGCCTGTGCGCTGGCGGGAACCATCGTGAGCTTCATCAAGCTGAAGGAGCACTCCAACTTCGAGACGCTCTGCTTCATCGGCATGGGACTGTCGGTGCTCGTGGCCTTCAAGCCGCTCGTTGACTCGGTGTCAACGGCAGCCTTCGTGTGGATTGTGGCCGAAGGGGTCAGCTACATCACCGGAGCGTTGTTCTATAGCCTAAATAAAAGACGCTACATGCATAGCGTCTTTCATTTCTTCGTCCTCGCAGGCTCCGTTTGTCACATCATTGCCGTGTGGGACGTGTTGATGCAGTATCTTTAGCGTCTTGCCAACACTTTCTTCACTTCGCTGCTGTTCCTGACAATGTTCAGTCCGGGCTGCAGACGAGACAGGCGCCGTCCCTGCAGGTCGAACACCTGAAGAGTACCTGCGGGCACCGCCTTCTGCGACTCGATACCAGCCGACTCGCTGCCGCCCATCGTGAGGGGTGCCGTAGCACTGGTGGTGATGCACAGTTTGTCGATGCGGGCTCCGTCCTCGCGTCCGGCAATACCAAACTGATAGTTGGTGCCCTTCTTCAGCGCACCGCCCCACAGCTGCTTCCATTCCCACGAGTTGGTGGCAAGACCGTTGACCATCGTCCACTCGGCATTGTCCATGCGCACAAAATAGCTGTCGTCGTCGTAGGAAGGACATAGCACACGCGCGTAGATATAATAGGTGCTGGCCTCCTCTACCGAGAAAGCAGCCAGCAGCTGGTCGGCCTTGTCGTTCGACACGGTGGTCTGGTTCTTCACCGTCTCTAAGTACTTACCGCCTGAAGCCGTAGCATCCTCAACCAGGCGGAAGTTCTTGCCGTAGACATCGTTACGCAGGTTCTCGGCCTCAATCCAGATGCCCTTCACCTCTTCCTCGTCTTCCTCATCGTCGGCAGCCAAAGGGCCGTCCTGTGTGAAGAGGCTCAGGTCGGCAGCACCGCCCAGCACCACATAGCCCTCAGCGTTGAGATGCAGCCAGTCGTTCTCGAAGAGGAACTTCGGGTTCAGCTGCTCGCTGTCGTTGGCATCGCAGGCTGCAGCAGCCAGATCGATCACGCCGTCGAGCATCTTGGTAGACAGAATCCACTTGTTCACACGCTGGCGGCCTGCCTCATGATCCTTGCTGTAGTAGCTGTTATTCTTAAACGGAGTGATGGTGGCACCAAACACGCGGATGCCCTTCTGATGAGCCTGACGAATGATCTGCTTCCACACTTCGATGATGCGGCGGGCCGTTGTCTCACCGTTGGAACTGCCGCCCAAGTCGTTCACGCCCTCGAAAAGCACAATCCATTTCACACCCTCCTGTTCGAAGAGGTCACGCTGATAGCGGTTTGCAGCTGCAGGGCCCAGACCGCCTGCCACCACGCAGTTGCCGCCAATGCCCAGGTTGAGCATGCCGATATGGCTGGTCGGCTCGTTGGCCAGGAGGCGGCGTGAGAGCTGGTCAGTCCAGCGGTCCTGCTGGTTGGTGGTAGAACCGCGCCCGTCGGTAATCGAGTTGCCCAGCACGGCCACACAGCCAGCCTCTTCGGGGGCAAACACCTCCATAGCGAGGATGTGATACCAGTGGTCGGTCTTTGAGGCCGAGGCGAAGTTGCTGGTATTGCCCTTAACCAGATAGCTGGTGGTACGCGAACCGGGATGTCCGCTCACCACCGACGACGAAGCCTGGCCGTAGTGAATGGTAATGGCCACATTCCCACGTACACCAATGGGGAAACGCACGGGGTCGCTCACGACCTTCTTACCAGCGGCAATGGTGGTCTGCACGTCGCCGTCGAAGGTCAGGACGGTGGTGGTAGCCTCATCCACATCGGGACTGGAGCCTGCGGTCTTTGCCAATGCCAGCTCCACGCCCTTGATTTCCACCGGCTGATTGCCAAAGTGATTACTCAGCTTCAGGCGAACCACATCGCCACCCAAGCTCACCTGCACAATCTGTCGCAGCGTATTGTTGGCCAGTCCCGGCGACGGGGGGTTGTTGTTGCTGCCCGACTCCATCGGAGCCGTAGCCCAGGTACCCACCCAATGACCATCGCCCAAGTCTATGGGTTCCTTCACGATGATGCTATAGGTAGCCGAACCGGCCTTGTATTCCTCGTTTCCGGCAAACGTTGCCGTCACCTTTCCGCTTCCTTCGCCAGAGCCCAGCGTCACACTGCCCGTCGTGGGGTTCACGGTGATGAAGCCATCGGGACGGCTGGTGGCACTATAGGTCACGGGCAGCGAGTGGGGGTTGTTCAGTGTGGGGACTGTCAGCGGCTCGCCCGGTGCCAATATCACACGTTCCGGCGTGAAGCTAAGCTCCGGGGCGGTCGTGTCGTCGAAGGTCTCCATGTAGAGACTGATGATGCGCACCGAACCTGTAGCGTCCTGATTACCGCCCGACAACACTACTTCCGTAGCATTCTTCAGGTAGTCTTCGGGCACAGACTCGCTCAGGATGAACTCCGTCACGCCCTCTTTGTTGACAACGAGCGTGTGGTTCTGTTCGCCCTTGTAAATCAGGATGCGGAAGCTCTGCGCCTTCAGATCGGCACATTCCACCACCAGCTTCTCATACTGGCTCAGATCGCCTGAAGGCAGGTTGAGACCGCGCACCTGATTGGCATACTGCATAGTCCAGCTCATGGTGTTTGTGGCTGCGTCCCACTGAGCCTGACTGGCCAGCGTGGGATTGCTGAAGTCTGCATAGACTTTCGTTGTGGCTGCCTGCACCGAGGTAAACACCGCAAGCAGCAGCAACAGGGAAAAAGAAAAGATACGTTTCATTACTATCATTGATTAATGGTTAGGTTTATTCAAAAACGAGATCATGGAGCGTACAAAGCGACTTTTCCTTCACATCGGAGGCAAAGACGAAGAACAACGCATGCTTGCCTTTCAGCGCAGAGAGTGCAGGCAGAACGACAGACAACTGAGTGGGTTGCTGGGGCTGGTCGGCCTTCAGTTCGATGGTGCCAAGCACCTGTCCGCCCTGCGATGTCCACGGACGGTCGGCCATCACGCTGATGGTGCCGTCGACGCCCTGCGGCGTCAGGTTGAGCAGCAGGCTAACGTCGCTGCGGCCCTGGGTGGCATCGAAATTGAAGTACTTGTAGCCCACGATCGACCCGTCGGTGTTGTTCACCACGTCGTTGGTGTTGTTGCGCAAGTCGTAGGGGGCCTGGAAATTGTCGTCGGTGCCGTAGGACGAAGCCACGTAGGAACCGAAGAAGGTATTGTTGGGCCACTCATGAACGGCCGTCTTCGGACCGGTGTACCAGCAGGCAATACCAGCCGAATGGCGCTGCAGCGGGTTCAGGCCCTCAAGCGAAAAGCCTTCCGACGTGTATTCACCTTCCGAAATCACAACCTTACCGCCCGCACCTTCCTCAACACTGACTGTGATGGGAGCCACCATAGCCTGACGGGCATACTCGTCGGTGCCGGTCTGACGGTGATAGAACACATACCACTGGCCGTTGATCTCGCAGATCGAACCGT
>CAMZBS010000009.1 GCA_947304695.1 uncultured Prevotella sp. | reverse complement strand
CCGTCCTGGCAAAGAAAGAGGGATTCGACGTGTTTGTATCAGACATGTCGAAGATAGCCCAGCGCTACAAGGAAATGCTCGACAACCATGGAATAGAGTGGGAAGAGGGCCAGCACACGGAAGAGAAGATACTCAATGCCGACGAAATCATCAAGAGTCCCGGCATTCCCGATACGGCACCAATGGTCAGCAAGGCCATTGCAAAGGGCATCCACATCATCAGTGAGATAGAGTTTGCCGGCCGTTACACCACATCGAAGATGATTTGCATCACTGGCTCAAATGGCAAGACAACCACCACAAGCCTCATCTACCACATCTTCCGTGAGGCGGGCTACGACTGCGGACTGGCAGGCAACATTGGTCACTCGCTGGCTTTGCAGGTAGCCGAAGAGCCACACCAATTTTATATCATAGAACTGAGTTCGTTCCAGTTGGACAACATGTATGACTTCCGTGCCAACATTGCCATCCTGCTGAACATAACGCCCGACCACCTGGACCGCTACAACTTCGAGATGCAGAACTACGTCGACGCCAAGATGCGCATCCTGCAGAACCAGACCAGCGACGATGCCTTCATCTTCTGGAACGACGACCCGGTGATTCAGCGTGAACTGAAGAAGTACGACATCCATGCCATCTGCTACCCGTTCTCGGAATTGAAGGAGAATGGCTCAATCGGCTACATTGAAGAAGGAAAGTACGTCATTGAGAAGCCCGAACCTTTCAACATGGAGCAGGAATCGCTGAGTCTGACAGGACGTCACAACATATACAACTCGCTCGCTGCCGGTATTGCAGGCAACATTGCAGGCATCAAGAAAGAGGTCATCCGCAAGAGCCTGAGCGACTTCCCCGGCGTGGAACACCGGCTGGAAAAGGTGACCACCGTGCGTGGCGTACAGTACGTGAACGACTCGAAAGCCACCAATGTAGATGCCTGCTGGTATGCACTTGACTCCATGAAGACCCGTGTGGTGCTCATCGTGGGAGGCAAGGACAAGGGCAATGACTATGAGCCCATCAAGCCGCTCATCCGTGAAAAGTGCTCGGCACTGGTCTACCTGGGTGCCGACAACCAGAAGTTGCACGACAACTTCGACAACTTGGGAATCCCTGTTCGCGACACCCATTCCATGAAAGAATGCGTGGAAGCCTGCTACGAACTGGCACAGCCTGGCGAAACGGTGCTGCTCTCACCCTGCTGCGCATCGTTCGACCTGTTCAAGAACATGGAAGACCGTGGTGAACAGTTTAAGGAACTGGTAAGAAATCTCTAAATATGAACCATAAGATAGGCAATCTCTTCAAAGGCGACAAGGTCATCTGGATGGTATTCCTGTTTCTTTGTCTCATCAGCATCGTCGAAGTATTCTCGGCGTCGAGCACGCTGACGTACAAATCGCAGAACTACATGATGCCCCTGTTCTACCACACGGGCATGATCGTGTTCGGTCTGTTCGTGGCCATCGTCACGCTCAACATACCGTGCCGCTACTTCAAGATCATCACGCCCCTGCTGCTCATCATCACGTTCAGCACGTTGCTGTGGGTGCTAGTGGGTGGCGAAAGCATCAACGGTGCCAACCGTGTGATCAAGATTGCAGGCTTCACATTCCAGCCTTCTGAGATTGCCAAGGGCACAATGGTACTGGCTACAGCCCAGATTCTGAGTGCCATGCAGCGTTCCGACGGCAAAGGTGCCGACCCGAAAGCCATGAGATATGTGCTCATGACCGTGGTGCCGGCTGTCTGCCTCATCGGCATTGAGAACCTGTCGACGGCAGCGTTGCTCTTCATGGTCATCTTCATGATGATGTTCATTGCCCGTGTGCCCATGATTCAGATAGGCAAACTGATGGGAGCCGGTGTAGTAGTCATTGGCGTTTTTCTCACGCTGGTTCTCACGCTGGGCAGCATTGGGCAGGGTGACGAAGAAGCCCAAGAGCCAACCGCAACTGCGCAGACGGCCAGCAAGAACGAAATCAAAGGCGGAGGCGTGTTCCACCGCTTTGCTACCTGGCGCAACCGCATTCTGAACCACGGCGGCGGCAACAACGTACCGGCCAAGGACTACGATATTGACAAGAACTATCAGGTGGGCCATGCCAACATTGCCATTGCCTCGTCGGGCATTATTGGCAAGGGACCTGGCAACTCTACCGAACGCGACTTCCTTCCACAAGCCTTCAGTGATTTCATCTACGCCATCGTCATTGAGGAAATGGGAATCTTCGGAGCCATCTTCGTTGTGTTCCTCTACATCATCCTGCTTTTCCGTGCAGCACGCATAGCAAGCCGCTGTGAGAACAATTTCCCCGCTTTCCTAGTCTTGGGTCTGGCTCTGCTACTGGTGGTTCAAGCCACCATCAACATGTTGGTGGCCGTAGGCTTAATGCCTGTTACTGGCCAGCCGCTGCCGCTCATCTCAAAAGGTGGTACATCGACCATCATCAATTGCGCTTACATCGGTGTCATCCTGAGCATCAGCCGCTCGGCCAAGAAGGTAGATACGCCACAATTCATTACTTCTCACAAGAAAGCATAAACACCATAATAATATGAATAAGGAGCTAAGAGTCATCATCAGCGGAGGCGGCACGGGAGGCCACATCTTCCCTGCCGTGTCGATAGCTAATGCCATCAAGGCTTTGTGTCCCGATGCCAGGATTCTGTTTGTGGGAGCCGAAGGACGTATGGAGATGCAGCGTGTGCCAGCCGCCGGCTATGAGATAAAGGGACTTCCCATCCGCGGACTGTACCGCCCGCTTTGGAAACCGGCCAACATCGGCGTGGCCATCGACTTCCTGCGCAGCAAGTGGCAGGCCAAGAAGATACTGCGACAGTTCCAGCCCCAAGTGGCAGTAGGCGTGGGCGGCTATGCCAGCAGCGCCACGCTGAATGCAGCCTACGCTCTTGGCATTCCCTGTCTTGTGCAGGAGCAGAACAGCTATGCCGGGCTGACCAACAAGACACTGGCCCATAAGGCCCGCCGCTTCTGTGTGGCCTATGAGGGCATGGAGCGTTTCTTCCCGAAGGACAAGATCATGTTGACGGGCAATCCCGTGCGCCAGTCGTTGCTTGAAAACACCATGAGTCAGGCCGATGCACGCCGCTCGCTGGGGCTTGAAGCTGAGAAGAAGACCGTGCTCATCGTGGGTGGAAGTCTTGGGGCACGCACCATCAACGAAAGCGTGCTAGCCTACCTTGATGAGATAGCCTCGTCTGGACTGCAGTTCTACTGGCAGACGGGCAAGTACTACAGCCAGCAGATTGCCGCGCAGCTACAGCAGAAAGGACAGCCCAAGAACCTGATTGTGACCGACTTCATCACCGACATGGGTGCCGCCTACCGTGCTGCCGACCTGGTCATCAGCCGTTCCGGCGCAGGCAGCATCAGCGAGTTCTGCCTTCTTGGCAAGCCTGTCATCCTGGTGCCCAGCCCCAACGTGGCCGAAGACCATCAGACGAAGAACGCCATGGCCCTTGTCAATCGTGGCGCAGCCCTCTTCGTCAGCGATGCCGCCGCTCCCCAGCAGCTCATCTCTCTGGCCATTGAGACCGCAAACGACGCAGCCAAGCTGAAGGACTTGAGCCAGAACATCCTGAAAATGGCACTGCCCGACTCAGCTGAAATCATAGCAAAAGAAGTGATAAAATTAGCAGAACAATGAATATAAACAATATCAAAGCCGTCTACTTCGTCGGCATTGGCGGTATTGGCATGAGTGCCATTGCCCGTTACTTCATCAGTCGCGGACTGGTGGTAGGCGGCTATGACAAGACTCCTTCAGACCTGACACGGCAGTTGGAGAAGGAGGGAGCCAACATTCACTATGAGGAGAATGTAGACGAGATTCCACACACCTGCAAGAAGCCTGAGTCGTGCCTTGTTGTCTACACACCGGCCATTCCTGCCGACCACAAGGAGCTCCAGTTTTTCCGGCAACAGGGCTTCGACATCCAGAAGCGGGCCCAGGTTCTGGGCACGCTGACCCGCCAGATGCGTGGTCTGTGCGTGGCTGGTACCCACGGCAAGACCACCACGTCGACCATGTGTGCCCATATCATGCACCAGAGCCACTTGGACTGTAACGCATTCCTGGGCGGCATCTCGAAGAACTACGGCACGAACTACATCCTGTCGCCCGACTCCGACTTCGTGGTCATCGAGGCCGATGAGTTCGACCGCTCTTTCCATCATCTTTCCCCCTTCATGTCGGTCATTACCTCGACTGATCCCGACCATCTGGACATCTACGGCACAAAGGAAGCCTATCTGGAGAGTTTCCGCCACTACACCGAACTCATCCAGCCCGAAGGCACGCTCATCATTCACCGTGGCCTGGAAATGCAGGAAGCCCTGCAGCCCGGTGTGCGCCGCTACGACTACAGCCGCGACGAAGGCGACTTCCACGCTGAGAACATCCGCATTGAGAAAGGCACAATTACCTTCGACTTCATCTCTCCCTTCGGCAACGTGAAGAACGTGGAGCTGGGTCAGCCCATTCCCATCAACATAGAAAATGGCGTGGCCGCCATGGCCATGGCACAGTTGGCAGGCTGCAGTGCCGAAGAACTGCGCATTGGCATGAAGACCTACGGAGGCGTTGACCGCCGCTTCGACTTCAAGATCAAGACCGAGCAGCTGGTGCTGCTGAGCGACTATGCCCACCACCCGAAGGAAATCTATCAGAGTGCCCGCAGTCTGCGTGAGCTGTACCGCGACCGTCACATCACGGCCATCTTCCAGCCTCACCTCTACACCCGCACCCGTGACTTCTACAAGGACTTTGCCGATGCCCTGAGCCAGCTCGACGAAGTGATTCTGACCGAAATCTATCCTGCCCGCGAACAGCCCATCGAGGGTGTCACGTCGCAGCTTATCTACGACAACCTGCGTCCAGGCATTGAGAAGCAAATCGTGCGCAAGGACGAAGTCATCGACCTGGTGAAGAGCCGCTCGTTCGACGTGCTGGTCATCCTGGGTGCCGGTGACCTCGACAACCAGGTGCCGCAAATCACCCGACTGCTACAGTCAAGACTCTAAAAGAACGCCTATGAAACTGAACTTCAACTGGAAAAAACTCATCATCGTTACCCTCGACGTCGTTGTGGGTGCCTATCTGGTGCTGGCCATGACCGCCTTCAACAAGCCCGAGGAGCAGAACAACCTGTGTACAGACGTGCGCATCAACATTGAGCATGAGATTGTAGAAGGCTTCCTCACTACCGACCACGTGAAGCAGATGTTGCTATCGGCCCGCATCTTCCCCGTGTCGATGCCCATGAACCGCATCAACACCCGACAGATTGAAGAGACGCTGCAGGGCAATGACCTGATAGAGAAGGCCGAATGCTACAAGACGCAGAACGGCCACCTGTGCATCAACATCAAGCAGCGCATTCCCGTGGTGCGTGTCATGACCGAGGGAAGCGACTATTTCGTTGACAGCCACGGCGAGGTGATGCCGAAAACGGGCTACACCTGCGACCTCATCATTGCCACGGGCTATGTGAGCCGCTTTTATGCCTCAAAGGTGCTGGCGCCATTGGCCAACATGGTACTGGCCGACAACTTCTGGAAGAACCAGATAGAACAGCTGAACGTGCTCAGCGACGGTTCGGTAGAGATCGTGCCCCGGGTGGGCGACCACATTGCCTATCTGGGTCAGCCCACTAGCGTGCGTACCAAGCTGGAGCGGCTGCGCAAGTTCTACCGCTACGGACTGAACCAGGCAGGATGGAACAAATACTCGCGCATCAGCGTGGAGTTTGACAATCAGATAATATGTAAAAAAAGATAATTTATGGCAGACAAGGATTTTATCGTAGCAATCGAGCTCGGTTCATCGAAGGTGACGGGCATCGCAGGCCAGAAGAAGCCCGACGGCAGCATCAGCGTGCTGGCCATTGCAAAGGAGGACTCTTCGTCCTTCATCCGAAAGGGCGTGGTTTACAACATTGACAAGACGGCACAGTGTCTGACCAACATTGTGAAGAAGCTGGAAGGCCAGCTGAAGGTTCACATCACCCAGGTGTTCGTCGGCGTAGGCGGTCAGAGCATCCGAGGGGTGCGCAACGTGGTGACCAAGGAGCTGCCTGCCGACACCATCATCACCCAGGAAATGGTCGTCGAACTGATGGAAAGGAACCGCAACCTTGACTATCCCGACCAGAAGATACTCGACGTGGCCGAGCAGGAGTACCGGGTGGACACACAGCTGCAGCCCGATCCCGTGGGCGTCCGTGCCTCGCGGCTCGAGGGCAACTTCCTGAACATCCTGGAGCGCAAGGTGTTCTTCCAGAACCTGAATAAATGCTTCGAGACGGCAGGCATCAAGGTGGTTGAGATGTACCTTGCACCGCTGGCCCTGGCCAATGCCGTGCTGACCGAAGCCGAGAAACGCTCAGGCTGCGCACTGGTCGACATCGGTGCCGACACCACCACCGTGTCGGTCTTCTCCAAGAACGTGCTGCGCCACCTGGCCGTTATTCCCCTGGGTTCCAACAACATCACCAAGGACATTGCCTCGCTGCAGATGGAGGAGAGTGATGCCGAGAAGATGAAGCTGAAGTACGCCTCGGCCTATACCGACAACAACGAGATCGACGACACGCTGAAATACAGCATCGACCAGGACCGGCAGGTGGAAAGCCGCAAGTTCATCGACATCGTGGAAGGACGCTTGGAGGAAATCGTGCTCAACGTGCGTGAACAGATTCCTAACGAATACTATGACAAGCTCCTGGGCGGCATCATCCTCACTGGTGGCGGCTCTAACATGAGGAACATCGAGAAAGCCTTTGCTACTCATACCCACATAGAAAAGATACGCATCGCCAAGTTCGTGACCCTCACCATCAACTCCAGCCATGAGCTCATCAAGGCCCACAACGGCATGATGAACACCATACTGGGCCTGCTGGCCAAGGGCTACATCAACTGCGCCGGGCCCGAGATTGACCCCAACCGCAGCCTGTTCGAAGAGCCAGCCTCAGCCAATGCACCCCAGCAGCCCGACCGCACACCGCGCAGTGCTGCCGAGGCAGGCCCCGGCGTGATACGCACCGAGCAGGAAGAGAAGATGGCCGAAGAAGAGGCACGGCGCAAGAAGGAAGAGGAAGACCGCCTGAAGCGCGAGGAAGAAGAGCGCAAGGCCGAGGAAGAGCGCCTGAAGCGCGAGGAGGAAGAGCGTATTCGCAAGGAGAACAGCTGGTTCAACAAGTTCAAGAAGAAGATTGCCAAGTTCGGTGAAGACATGGTAAGTGAAGAATAATAATTAAAACAGGAAACAACAATGGCAGACAACAACGATATTCTCGATTTCGGCATGCCCGAAGAGCGTCACAGCATCATCAAGGTCATCGGCGTAGGCGGCGGTGGCGGCAATGCCGTGAACCACATGTATCGCGAAGGCATCCACGACGTGACCTTCGTAGTTTGTAACACCGACAACCAGGCACTCAACGACTCGCCCGTGCCCGTCAAGCTGCAACTGGGTAGCGAGGGCCTTGGTGCAGGCAACCGCCCCGAGAAGGCCCGTCAGGCGGCTGAGGAGAGCCTCGACGACATCAAGGCCATGCTCAGCGACGGCACCCGCATGGCCTTCATCACCGCAGGCATGGGTGGCGGCACCGGCACCGGAGCAGCCCCCGTCATTGCCGAGGTGTCCAAGAAAATGGGCATACTCACCGTGGGCATCGTCACCATCCCCTTCCGCTTCGAGGGCAACAAGAAGATAGACCAGGCACTCGACGGTGTAGAGCGAATGAAAGACCATGTCGACGCACTGCTTGTCATCAACAACGAGCGCCTGCGTGCCATCTATCCCGACCTCAGCTTCCTCGACGCCTTCGGCAAGGCCGACGACACCCTGTCGATAGCCGCCAAGTCCATTGCCGAGATCATCACCGTCCACGGCATCATCAACCTCGACTTCAACGACGTGAAGACCGTGCTGCAAGATGGCGGCGTGGCCATCATGTCCACCGGCTACGGCGAAGGCGAAGACCGCGTGAAGAAAGCCATCGACGACGCCCTCAACTCGCCCCTGCTCAACGACAACGACATCTTCAACTCCAAGAAGATTCTGTTCAACATCTCCTTCTGCAAGCAGAAAGACTCGAAGGACGACTTCATGATGGACGAGATGAATTATGTGCATGAGTTCATGGGCAAGTTCGGCGACTTCGAGATCAAGTGGGGCGTGGCCAACGACCCCGAGCTGGGCAAGAAGGTGAAGGTCACCATCCTGGCCACCGGCTTTGGCATGAGCAGCGTCGACGGCATGCAGGAGCGCCTCACGAAGATGGATCGCGAGGCAGCCAACCGCCTGGCCGAGGAGCAGGAGAAGGCCGCCCAGCGCGAGGAGCGCCGAGGCAAGTACTACGGCGACTCAGAGACCAGCCGCCGCTACAAGCGCCGTCCCAACATCTACATCTTCCGTGCCGAAGACCTCGACAACGACGACATCATCTCTGCCGTGGAGCAGACGCCCACCTACAAGCGCACCCGTGAGATTCTAGAGAGCATAGGCCAGACTGCCGCACCCAAGGAGCCGCAGCACCAGGCCGACGCACCAGCCCAGGACGTAGGAGGAGTGATCAGCTTCGTATAAAAAGAAAAGCTAAATGTTATATGTTATAAGTTGAAATCTTCGTCTTTACGCCCTTTCATGCGGGTTTCCGAAGATTTCACCCCAAAAAGACACCCCCGATATACCTGAGTGTATTACCGGGGGTGTCTTTATTGTTTAGAAGCCCGAAAGGCTGACTTTCTTTTTATCCACCTCTTCTTTAATCGCGCTTAACACGCACGTAAGCGTGATTACGCTGCGCGTAAGCGTGTTTAGCCATTTTCGCTCAGGTATACCTGGGGCGTCTTTTGAATACTGCATTCATCACAGTCTGCTCTCGCCCTCGATGTACTGCGACATGAAGAGGTGGTCGCCGTCCCATACCACGTAGGTGAAATGGGTGATCCAGTCGCCCAGGATGATGAGGCGGGCCTTTTTGGTGAGCTGCTTGTCGACCTCAATATGGCGATGGCCGTAGATGAAGTAGTCTACGTTGGAGTGGTACTGGATGTACTTCTTGGTGTAGAGCACCAGGTGTTCGCGCTCTTCGCCCAGATAGACGTCCTCGCCCTCACGGTCGTGCTTCTCGCGTGAATGCTTGGCCCAGTGGAGGCCGAACCACAGGCCCCAGCGGGGATGGAGGGCGGAGAACAGCACCTGGCAGACGCGGTTGTGGAATATCCACTTCAGCAGCTTGAAGCTGGGGTTGGGGTCGCCCAGCCCGTCGCCATGGGCCAGGAAAAACACCTTGCCGTAGAGCTCCACGGTCTGCGGCTTCTTGTGGAGGATGACACCGCACTCTTCGGCCAGATAGGAGTAGGCCCAGATGTCGTGGTTGCCGGTAAAGTAGTGTACCTCGACGCCCATGTCGGTCAGTTCCGAGATCTTGCCCAGGAAGCGGGTAAAGCCCTTGGGCACTGCATAGCGGTATTCGTACCAGAAGTCGAACATGTCGCCCAGCAGATAGACGGCAGCTGCCTTGTCCTTGATGCTGTCGAGAAAGCGCACCAGCCGCCGTTCCTGCATCCTGCGGTGGGGAATGGCCAGGGAGCCCAGGTGGGCATCGGAGAGGAAATAGATATTCTTCATTTTTTAAACTCACTTAGAATCCCAGTTCGATTCTTGCTTCTTCACTCATCATGCTTTGATCCCAGGCGGGTTCAAACACGAGGTTGATGTTAGCACTGGTGACGTCGTCGACGCTCTCGACCTTGGTGCGTACGTCCTCCAGGATGAAGTCGGCCGCAGGGCAGTTGGGGGCGGTAAACGTCATGTCGATGTCGACGGAGCCGTCGTCTTTCACGTCAATCTTGTAGATCATGCCTAACTCGTAGATGTCGACAGGTATCTCGGGGTCGTAGACCGTTTTCAGCACGTCGACGATGCGCCCCTCAATCAGTGATTTCTGTTCTTGTGTCATATTTGGATGTTAGCTGTTTTGCGGTAGGATGTGGAACACGTAGGTTTCGGTGGTGGTCTGCACAATGAGCATGTCGCCGTCGCGCCTGACGGCTACGATGGCATCGGCCTGGCCGTCGGCTCCGTCGGAGGGCCCCAGGTCAACCCACTGTCCGAGCTGCTGGTCCCATACCTGCCAGTTGCCGTCTTGAATGCGAAGGGTGGGGAAGTTGGCTTCGGCGTCCTCTCCTTTCTGGCCGTCTTGGGCACTGATGCGGATCTTGTTGCCATTGCTGTCGAGCAGCCACTGGCCGTCGATGGTCCAGTAGCACAGTCCGTCGGTATCGCGCTTCACGCCGAACACATGGCTCTTTCCGTTGGCACCCTTTTCGCCTGCGGGCAGGGTCACGGTGCCTTTTTTCTTGAAGGTGATGGTATAGGAACCGTCGCTGTTTTCCACAATGGCGGTCACGTAGTCATTGATCTCGATGGCCTCGGCCAGCACTTTCAGAGCCAGGATGGTGGAGTCCTGCTTCTGCAGCATGGCGGTGTTGGCCTCGATGGCTTCCACCCTGCTACCCATAGACTGCATGTCGTCGGTGTAGTCGCCGCACGACGCGATGCCCATGAGCAGGCAGATGCAACCAGGAAGGAGCAGGCGGCTGTCGGCCTTGTGTCGTTTGTAGTTTGCCATAATGCTGGGGTTCTTTTAGGATTAGGGAATTACGTTGACGATAATCTCATCATAGACGCTGTTGTCCTGCGTGAAACGGGGCACGATGCGCATGGTTACTGAGCAGATGTCGTTGCCGCAGATGTACCAGTTGCCATCGTCGTGCTGTTCGTAGCTCACGGCATCGCTATTGCCCGTGTTCACCGACATATAGCTGCGGTTGTAGAAGAACACGTCCTTGAAGGTGGCGTTCTGCGGCTCGATGGTGTAGTTGATGCGCAGCTTGTTGCCTTTCTTGATGGTGATGGACTCTTCGGCGAAGTTAAGCTTCACGCTGGTCACGAAGATGGGCATGGCTTCTTTCAGAGGAATGTCGATGTTCTCGGTGACGCCATTGTTGTTGATCGTGATGGTCACATACTTGCCGTCCTCGCTGGTCTGGGCGTTGATCACCACTCCGGGAGCGTCTTTGCCGTCCTTGCCTTTGGCCGACATGCCCGTAGACTGCCACTTGCCGTCGTCCAGCCGGTACTCCCATTCGCCTGTCTCGGGGTTGATGCGCACTTCGGGCGTGGTGCCTTTCTGGCCATCCACACCGTTGGCCCTGACGCGGTTGCCGTCGGTGTCGAGCAGCCACTGGCCGTCAATCTTCCAGTAGTAGTTGCCGTCGGCAGCATCTTTTTCCACCGTGATGGCAGGAATGGCAGCATCTTCGCCCGGCTGGCCGTTGAGAATGGTGATGGCACCGTGCTTGGCAAAGGTGATGATGGTGCCGGTGGGGGTGTTGGTCACGTTGGTGATATAGTCGCCCATGTCCATGGCATCGACAATGGTCTGCAAGGACGTCAGGTTGGTGTTCACCCGGTTCACAAGGGTCTCGAGTATGGTGACACGCTTGTCGAGTGCGTCGACTTCGTCCTGATAATCGGTACACGACGTGATGACGGTGGTGCCTGCTGCCAGGGAAACAACGGCAAGCAGAAGCAGTTTGATGGTATTTTTCATATTCGCTCTGTTTTTTTATTGTTCTTTCATTGCTTATTGCTTTCACTCTCCCCGCTACTCCAGCATGTCGACCACGAAGCAGATGGTCACACGGTTGTCTTCGTTGACGGGGAACGGCTGCACACGGTCGCCCTTGGCATCCTTGTAGATGCGGTCGCTGCTGATGCCGTGAGCCTTCAGGTAGTTTGCCACAGCGGTGGCACGCTCGCGCGACAGGCGGTCGTTGATGACCGAGGTGCCCGTGAGGCGGTCGGCATAGCCGGTCATCTCGACGTGCGAACGGGGGTGGCTCTTCAGATAGCTTACAAGCTGGGTGAGCTTGCCATGCTCGGAACTGCGCAGCTGGCTGCTGTTGATCAGGAAGTAGATGTTGGCGGTCATGGCCACAGTGTCGCGCACGATGGGCTCTGGCTTCACAACTGGCTGAACAGGTTCGGGAACACTGCGTATCACGGGACTGCGGTGACGGTAGTTCGGTCCCAGGTTCACCTTCAGGCCCACCAGTGCGTTGAAGTGCCAGTCTATGTTGTCGTGCTTGCCACGTTTCGAGTTGAAGTGGTCGGGCAGCATGTTGGCGTTCACTTCGCCTGCAACGGCCAGATAGTCGTTCAGCCTGCACTCGGCACCCAGACCGAAGCGTGCCACGAGGTTCCAGCGCTCGTTTTTCCACAGCTTCTGGAAGTCAACACCGAAATGACGGTCGGCTTTCACGGCATCATCGTTGTTAAACGTGCAGGCCGCACCCCCGCCCACCACTGCATAGGCACTGACGGGCTGGTCGGGCACCCATCCCAAGAAGAGCGAGGCAAGGTCTACCTTCAGCTCCAGAGTGGGCTGTACGAAGTTCCACTTGTACTTCTCCAAAGGATAGGAATAGCGGTTGCGTGCCCAAAATCCGCTCACTGCCAGGCGGGCTCCGAAAACTGGTGAGAACTGATAGGCTGTGGCTAACTGCAAGGCTGGCGAGATGAGGTCGCCCAGCTTGGCTTCGCCCACATCGACGGCCGCACCACCCTGCAGCGACAGTTGCCAGTGGGGAAGAAATTCGGGAACAGGCACGTCTGCCAATTCGCGTTGTCTGTTTTGCGCATGTAGTGACAAAGTAATGAATATCGCCAAAAATGCATAGACTGTTTTCTGTTTGTTCTTCATTCGTCTTGTTTTTAGGTTGGCTTTATTATTGGTTATATGTTGCAAAATTAATAAAAAAAGTGTTGACTTCTCTTTATTTCGCGTTAATTAATGTTATTAACGCAAATAAACGCAACACAAATACTTAAAAACCGTGTCTGTTTTATTAAAAAAGACGAAACGAACACGGTTTTTCAGACTATAATCTGCCAGATTCGTGATATGAGAAATAGTTGCCGTCTGCAATAATGACATGATCCATGAAGTGCAGACGCATCACGCCGCAGGCTTTCTTCAGCTGCTCAGTCAGAGCGTCGTCCTGACGGCTGGGGCACAGACTGCCGCTGGGATGGTTGTGGCAGGCCACGACGATGGTGGCATTGGAGAGTACCGCTTCACGCATGATGATGCGCAGGTCGACGCTCACCTCCGAGATGCCGCCGTGGGCTATGCGTACCTTGCGGATGAGGCGGTGGTTCTGGTTCAGCAGCAGCACCCAGAACTCTTCCACGTCCAGGTCCTGCATCAGCGGATGCATGTGGTTGTAGACACGTGTCGCCGTGCCCAGGTCGGGCCTTTCTTCGGCCTTTTCCAGCTGCCTGCGCTTTCCCAGTTCGCAGGCAGCCAGAATGGTGATGGCTTTGGCCGGTCCCATACCGTTATACTGGCACAGTTCATGTATGGTCTTCTTGCCCAGCGTGTTAAGATTGTTGTTACAGTCGCCCAAAACGCGCTTCATCAGGTCTACGGCACTTTCCTTGGTCGACCCTGATCCAATCAGAATGGCCATCAGTTCGGCATTACTCAGGGCCTCGGCCCCCAGCCGCTCCAGCTTTTCACGCGGCCGGTCTTCTTCGGCCCACTGGCTGATAGTCAGTCTATCCACGTTTAGGTGTAAAAAACGACTCAATGAATCCAATGCCGTAGCCAATAAGCTGGATGAATGCGGCAGGCACGGATAGCAACCCTACTTTCAGGCTGCGGTTCCTGATGCTTGAGTCAATAAGGATAAGGGCAGCAAACAGCAGCAGCGGCGACAGTGACCAGATGCTCATGAAGGTTCCGATACGCTGGTTAATGCCGGTGCAGAAAAGGACTTCACCGATAATCCAGCAGCAGAGCAGCACTGCCACGCCAATGGTGAACACCGCTGGCAGGGCGTGTACGGGCTTCAGGGCCTCAGGATACTTGCGCCACAAGTTGATGCGGGCGTAGCCACTGTTGTAGACTTGTCGCCAGAAGCGTCGGAAGTCTGTACGGCGCTTGTGCCACAGCCATGCCTCGGGAAAGAGACGGCAGCTGTAGCCGCCTTTATAGATGCGGAGGCTGAAATCGATGTCCTCTCCGTAGAGCGACATCTTGGAAAAGCGTTCCTTCGAAAAGCCGCCTAACTGAAGATAGACTTCCCGGCGTGTGCCAAGGTTGAAAGAACGTGGGTAGAATTTCTTGTCTAATTGTTTCTTGCCTCCACGAATGCCGCCTGTGGTGAAGAATGAGGTCATGGCGTATGAAATGGCCTTCTGAATGTCGGTGAAAGACTCATGGGCAGCGTCGGGACCGCCCCATGCATCGGTTGGCTGGCGCTGTAACTCGTCCTCAATGGCCTGCATGAAGCCCGGAGGAGTCACGGCATCGGAGTCGACAATGACTACGTATTCTCCTGATGCATGCTCTACGCCATAGTTGCGGCTCTGTCCCGGACCGCTGTTGGGCTTGACAAAATATCTGATGTCCAACCGACCTGTGTACTTGTCGACCACGGCCTTGCAGTCAATCTGCGATCCGTCTTCCACAACCACAACTTCAAAGTCCTTCAACGTTTGTTGGCACAGGCTTTCCAGCAGCTCGTCAATCTCGTCAGGACGGTTGTAGACAGGAACAACAATGGAATACTTTGTATTCATATTATTATAAAATATAAATTCTAAATTATGAATTACAGGTCTGTTACAACCCATAGTCCATAATTTAGAATTCAGGAATAAATCAAAGGATTACTCTTTGGCACGTGCCAGATAGCTGCCGTCACGGGTGTCAACCTGAATCAGGTCGCCCTCGTTGATGAACAGGGGCACGCGAACCTCAACGCCAGTCTCCAGTGTGGCGGGCTTCAGGGTGTTGGTAGCGGTGTCGCCCTTGACACCCGGCTCAGAGTGAGTGACGCGAAGAATGGTCTTCACGGGCATCTCAGCATAGAGAATGGTGCCGTCGGTGGTATCGCTGACCACCTCCACGATGTCGCTCTCTTTCATGTACTCATGGCCAATCACCAGTTCGTTGTCAATGGGAATCTGCTCGAAAGTCTCCTGATTCATGAAGATACGGCCCGACTGATCCTCATAGAGATACTGGTAGGGACGACGCTCGATGATCACGTCTTCGAGCTTTTCGCCGATGTTGAAGCGACGCTCCAGCACACGGCCGTCGGAAACGTTCTTCAACTTGATAATCATAATGGTGTTACCCTTGCCTGGCTTGCGGTGCTGAAAGTCAATGCAAACCCAGATGGCGCCGTCCATGCGGATAGCGGTGCCCTTCTTAATGTCTTGTGAATTAATCATATAAAAAATAAATGTAATTTGAGTATTTCGTATGAAATCGGGTGCAAAGGTACGCATTTTATTCGTTATTCTGATGTTTTTTTAGAAAAAAACGTAAAAACAGAAGCTATTTTTTGCTGTTTTCTTGCGTATTTGAAAAGAAAACAGTAATTTTGCAGCCCAAATCGAGAGATTAGTACTAATAAATAAAAGAATCATTGCAATGAAAAGAACATTTCAACCCCACAATCGCCGCCGCGTGAACAAGCATGGTTTCCGTGAGCGCATGGCCACGAAGAATGGACGTCGCGTGTTGGCTTCACGCCGCGCAAAGGGCCGCAAGAAGTTGACCGTATCCGACGAGCACCACGGAAAGTAATCCGCCACCGTTGGCAACGACAATCAAACGGGATAGAGCACAATCGCTTCTATCCCGTTTGTTTTTTCCAGAAAATATGCTTCAGTTTCAAATATTCTTTGTACCTTTGTCGGACGTAAGTAAGACTTAGTTGTTTACATGAAAGCGAAAGATTTTTTCGGAAAGTTCACCAGCCGCTATCTTTGGGGCCATCTGACGGCCATGCTGGTGGTGCTGATACTGATTGGACTGGGTGTGAAGTTCGGACTGGCTGCCTACACACGCCATGGTGAAGGCATTAAGGTACCCGACCTCTACGGAACAGACTTCAAGAAGGCCCTCGTCATGCTGGAGGAAAAGGGGCTGACAATTATCGTCAACGATTCCGGCTACAACAAGCGCATGCCAGCCAACTGCATCCTGACACAGACTCCAGCAGCAGGCAACCACGTCAAGGAGGGCCGCACCATCTTCGTAACAGTCAACTCGACCGCATCACCCTCAGTGGCCATTCCTGACCTGATTGACAACAGCAGCTACCGCGAGGCACAGGCACGACTGACAGCCATCGGGTTCAGGCTGCTTCCCCCGAAGCGCATCGACGGAGAACAGGACTGGCTCTACGGCATTCAGTGCGGAGGTCGGAGCCTGCATACAGGAGACATGGTCTCGATTGAGTCGCCACTGACGCTCATCATTGGCAACGGCACCTATGAAGAGGAAGACGAAATGATGCTATTTGCCTCGCCTGACGGTGAAGGGATGAGCGACGATTTCATGGAAGTGGACGAAACAACAGGAAACGACGAGAATTGATCCGCTTATGGCAAACGAAGATTTTATCGACGACGACGATCTGCTGCTCGATGAAGACAGCGAAGGCATTGCCAACGGTAGGGACACCGCTACCGACGGCCAGCTCTATGAGCACTTCCGCATAGAAGTCGACCGAGGGCAGGAACCCTTGCGCATCGACAAATATCTCACCGAACACATGCAACACCAGACGCGCAACCGCATTCAGGCGGCTGCCGAGGCTGGCTTCATCCATGTGGGCGGCAAGCCCGTGAAGAGTAATTATAAGGTACGGGCAGGCGACATCATTACGCTGATGCTCGACCGTCCACACTTCGACACTACCATAGAACCGGAAGAGCTGCCGCTCGACGTGCGCTATGAAGACGATGCCCTCATGGTCATCTACAAGCCCGCAGGCATGGTTGTCCATCCTGGATGCGGCAACTTTCACGGTACGCTGGTTCATGCCATCGCCTGGCATCTGCGCAACCTGCCTTCCTATGACCCCAACGATCCGCAGGTAGGACTGGTTCACCGCATCGACAAGGACACCAGCGGACTGCTGGTGGTGGCCAAGACACCCGAAGCGAAGTCAAACCTTGGCAAGCAGTTCTTCCACCATCAGACCCACCGCAGCTACATGGCCCTGGTGTGGGGCAACTTCGTGGAAGACGAAGGCCGCATTGAAGGCAACATCGGGCGTGACCCCAAGGACCGTCTGCGCATGGCGGTATTCCCACCGGATTCAGATACGGGAAAGCCAGCCGTGACCCATTATCGCATACTGGAACGCTACGGCTACACCACGCTTGTGGAATGTCGCCTGGAAACCGGCCGCACCCATCAGATACGAGCCCACATGAAACACATTGGCCACCCGCTCTTTGCCGACGAACGCTACGGCGGATGCGAGATATTGCGAGGTGAGCGCACCGCTTCCTACAAAGCCTACATCCAGAACTGCTTCAAGCTCTGTCCGCGACAGGTGCTTCATGCCCGCACCCTGGGGTTCGTCCATCCTGTCACAGGACAGCAAATGGACTTCACCTCCGACCTGCCAGACGACATGCAGGCCGTCATAGAAAAATGGAGAAACTATCTTAAAGGAACAAGTATAATACAATGATTCAACAGCAACGCACCATTGCCATCGTCTGCGGTGGCGACTCTTCCGAGCACGACGTGTCCATCCGTTCGGCTCAGGGCATCTACAGTTTTTTCGACAAGCAACGATACAGCGTCTATATCGTTGACGTGAAAGGCACCGACTGGCAGGTACAGCTGCCCGACGGTACTACCTCACGCATCAACTTGAACGACTTCTCCTTCCGGGAAAATGGGAAGACCCGTTACTTCGACTACGCATACATCACCATCCACGGCACGCCTGGCGAGAACGGAATCCTGCAGGGCTACTTTGAAATGATCCACTTGCCTTATTCCACCAGTGGCGTGCTGGTCGAGGCCATGACGTTCGACAAGTTCGTGCTCAACCAGTACCTGCGCGGCTACGGTGTTCGCGTGGCTGAGAGTGTGCTCGTCCGTCGCGGGCAGGAACAGCTGATTAGCAAGAAGGACATCATCGACAAAGTGGGCATGCCATGCTTCGTGAAGCCGGCCAACGACGGTTCCAGCTTCGGTGTGTCGAAGGTGAAGAAGCCCGATCAGCTGGCTGCCGCTATGCGTGTGGCCATGATGGAAAGCGACGAGGTAATGATTGAGTCGTTCCTTGAAGGAACCGAGATTACTGTGGGCTGCTACAAGACAAAGGAGAAGGAAGTGGTGTTCCCCGTTACGGAGGTGGTAACCAAGAACGAGTTCTTCGACTACGATGCAAAATACAACGGACAGGTCGAGGAAATCACCCCGGCCCGTATTCCTGCCGAGCAGGCCGAGCGCGCCCAGAAACTCACGTCGGCCATCTACGACATCCTGCATTGTAACGGCATCATCCGCATTGACTACATCATCTCGCCGCAGGGCGACATCACCATGCTCGAGATTAACACCACACCCGGCATGACCCAGACCAGCTTCATTCCCCAGCAGGTCAGGGCTGCAGGTCTGACAATGACCGACGTGCTGACCGATATTGTTGAAAACCAGTTCTAAAATTTTTTAGTCCCCAGCAAGATGAACATTCCCGAAGAGTTCGACGAGATCCGACCCTACGAACCGGAAGAGATGCGACAGGCTTTCAATGACCTGCTGAACGACCGGCAGTTCAACGTCATCATGAAAGGCATGCTGCCCTGGCTGCCCAAAGCCATCCGCAACGGTGCGCTGCGACTGGCCTTCACTGGTGTGAAGACGCCGCTCGACTTTCAGAAGCGCTTCATGAAACCTGTGGTGAAGCACATCATCAGCAAGCACACCGACGGCTTAACTTTCGACGACAAGGCCATTAGCGATTGGCAGTTGGCTGTTGGCCTGGAGCCAAGGGCCAAAGGCCAGAACTTCACCTTCGTGTCGAACCACCGTGACATTGTGCTCGACTCGGCCTTCCTCGACGTCCTGCTCTTCGAAGCCGGCTATCCCACTACGGTGGAGATAGGCATTGGCGACAACCTGCTCATCTATCCTTGGATCAAGCGGCTGGTACGCATGAACAAGGCGTTTACCGTGCGCCGTGGCCTTACACCGAAGGAGATGCTGCGCTCCAGTCAGCTCATGAGCCGCTACATTCACTATGCTGTCACCCAGAAGCAGGAGAACATCTGGATTGCCCAACGCGAAGGAAGGGCCAAGGACAGCGACGACCGCACCCAGGACTCGGTGCTGAAGATGCTGGCCATGGGCAGTGAAGAGCAGAAACTGACCGGCAAGCTGCGCGACCTGAACATTGTGCCGCTCACCATCAGCTATGAGTTCGATCCCTGCGACTATCTGAAGGCACAGGAGTTTCAGCAGAAACGCGACAACCCCGGCTTCAAAAAGAGCCGTCAGGACGATCTCGACAACATGAAGACGGGCATCTTCGGCTATAAAGGCCGTGTGCATTACCACTGTGCCGCTCCTGTCAACAGTTGGATCGACGAACTTTCCTCGCTGCCCAAGACCGATTTCTTCACCGCACTGAGCCAGCGCATGGATCACGAAATTCACAAGAACTACCGTCTCTTCCCCGCCAACTACATTGCCCTCGACACGCTCGAAGGCAGCGACAAGCACCAAGACCAGTACAGCGAAGCCGACAAGAAACGCTTCGGCGACTATCTTGCTGGCCAGCTGGCCAAGATCAGCCTGCCCTGCAAGGACGAGGCGTTCCTTCGCCAGCGCATGCTCGAGATGTATGCTAATCCCTGCCGGAACCATCTGGTGGCCTGCGGCCTAATGAAGAATGAAGAATGAAGCATCGGCTTATCCTTTCTGCTTTGGGCGCAGTACTGCTGCTGTTTTCCTGTTCCCAGGACTCTTACGACAAGGGCGAGGGAACCTATTCGCTCATGCGAGCCGACTTCGTAGAGGTTCACACCAATGCCGACAAGCTCATTGACCAGGCCGTGACCGACGACAACGTGCTGCTCACGCTGCAGCCGCCCTTGGCCACCAGTTGGGTCAAGACACCCGACAGCGTCTATCGTGCCGTATTATATTATAATAAGGTGGAAGGCCAGAACGTTGAAGCTGTGCAGTGCAGTCGCGTCAGCGTGGCTCCCATCACGCCCAAGGACAGTCTGAAGAATGGCATGAAGACCGACCCGCTGCGTCTGGAAAGCATGTGGGTAGCTAAGACACTGCGCTATCTGAACGTGGGGTTCTACCTGAAGAGCGGACAGACCGACGACAAGAATGCCCTGCACCACTTAGGCATCGTGACCGACACGCTCATTGCCCATACTGACGGCAAGCGCACGCTCTACTTGCAGTTGTACCACGACCAAGGCGGTGTGCCTGATTATTATTTCCAGCGCAGCTACATCAGTATTCCGCTCTACAACCTGAAGGCCGACAGCATCAGTCTCAGCGTCCACACCTACGACGGTGTGACAAGCCGTCTGTTCGCCATCAAGTAGGATGTAGCCCACACATTTTCTCTTGTTACAGCTGAGGCTCAGTTATGTCGCAACTGAGCCTCAGTTATCACACAACTAAGCCTCAGTTGCATCATTACTGAGGCTTAGTTGCACACCATGGTTGCTTGTCTTGCAACTGAGGCTTAGTTCAGTCTGAAAGTAATGGGAATGGTGTAGTTCACGCGTACAGCTGTTCCATTTTGCATGCCGGGCTTCCATTTTGGCATGGTACTGACCACGCGGATGGCTTCTCCGTCCAGGTCGTCGCTCACTTTTTTCACCACTTTGACGTTGCTGAGGGAACCGTCGGTCTCAACGATGAACTTGACAATCACGCGGCCTTGTACACCTGCCTTGTGGGCCGCCTCAGGATAGCGTACATTCATGCTGAGGAACTTCATCAGTTCCTGCATTCCACCGGGGTATTCCGGCATCTGCTCCACCACGTCGAACGATTTTTCGTAGGGCTCAGGTGTGTCCACGGAGACCACACCATTAAGTTTCTTCTCTTCCTCCTGTGGTTTCTTGTCTTTCACGACGACAACGACAGATTCTTTTTGGTTGTCTGGCTTTTCAGCATACGCAGTTGCGGGCTTTGGGTCTTGTTCGGCTTTTTGCTCGGCCTTTACCTCAATGGTCTTATTGCCCATTTTCACCTGTTTGTTGGACTTACCTTTCTTGACAACTTTTTGTGGAGGATTTTGCGTCTTTTCTGCAAATACATACTCATTGACGGTTTCTGCCTGCATAGCGAGGGCAACACCTACGATGGGGGCTAATGCGAGCAGCTTCAGCAAGCTGGCACGACTTGAATTCTTATGTAGCATCATATTTATGCGGTTTTTAAGGGTACTGTGACTGATACCGTTGGCCACCGAGTACCCGCAGCGACTCACGGCTTTTTGGATAAGCAGATACTGATACTGGCGCATATTGATGCCTTGAGAGAGAACCGCTGCATCGGCTTCGTACTCATGGATGGCGCGCAAGTCCTGGCGCAGCATCCATATAGCAGGGTTGAACCATTGCAGGGCGGTGAGCGTGTCAACGAGGAGCAGGTCCAGCGAGTGATGCTGGCGGATGTGTCCCCGTTCATGAGCGAGAATAGAGGCATCTTGAGCCTCGTAGTCGCTCCGAGAAAGTACGATGTAGCGCATCCAGCTGAATGGCGACATGTCACCATCGGCCACACAGACAACGGTACCATCTTGCTGCGGGTGCTTCTCGCTACGATGAATAAGCAGACAAACACGGAGTACACTAATCAGTGTATAAGCCAAGGTGACCACCATGCCAATGAAAAAGGCGGCAATGGCAGCCATCTGCCAGAAAGGCATCTTAGGCTCTTCTACTACGGCCGTCATTCCACCAAAGTCGATAGACGCAGCGGGCGCGGCTTCTACTACCACCGTGTGGTGTATGGTGATGACGCACAGGGGCAGCACAAACGATGCGATAGCTGTGAGAAGCAACACCATGCGGTTTACCCTGTGGAACGTTTCGCGGCTCAGCAATAGGCGGTAGAACATATAGAATACTGCCACCAGTACAGCCACTTTCAGGTCGTATATTAGAAACTCCATCATTTTAATTTGCAAATTACAATTTACGATTTTCCTTTCTCTATTTTCTCTATGAGCTCACGAAGTTCGTCTACGGAAATCTTCTCTTCCTTTACAAAGGCAGAGACGGCGCTCATATAAGAATCATTGAAATAGTCCTTGATGATACCCGTGAGACTGGAGCGTCCGTATTCTTTCTCCGTGATGAGGGGGAAATACTGATAGGAGGTGCCATACTGCTTGTGATCCAGGAAACCTTTCTTTTCGAGGATGCGTACAGTGGTGGACAATGTATTGAAGTGGGGACGTGGTTCGTCGTAGTACTCCAAGAGTTCCTTGACGAACATAGGACCGTGCTGCCAGTACAGTTCCATGATTTCCCTTTCTTTCGTGGTCAGCCTTTTCATACTTACAATTTTAGAATCTTCAATTTGCAATTTTGCGTCAGTGTCTGTATCCGACGGCAAAGTAACTAAAAACTTTAGTTTAATCCAACTAAAGGCTTTAGTTTTTAAAGATAATTAAGTAGTTTGTGGTCTATTTTTTAGTTGTTCACACAAGATAGCCATGAAGTACATGAGCCACTATCTAAAGCCCATCCAGTATTGCCGTTCCTGTTCAGGCATCTTTTCAATGGCGTAGCGAAGCGCAGTGCGAGGCATTTCGTGGGCATGTCGCTGGAGAAAGTCGCGGAGCAGATCCATTGACACCCGCTTGCCCATTTCGCGGAGCATCCAGCCAACAGCCTTGTGCATCAGGTCGTGAGGGTGGTGGAGGTGAATCTCGGCATAGCGAAGGCACCATGACGGGTCGCCTGCCTGTGAGGTCTTCCAGGTGCATACCATGCTCATGCGCTGTCGCCAGAGGTTGTCGCTCTTTGCCAGCTCGTCCGTCACCTTTAGTTTGTAGTCCTTGTCGCCCAGTTTCGTTGGCAACAGCAGCCAGTGGCCAAGAATTTTGGGTACGGACAAATCTACCAAGTCCCAGTTGTTGGCATGGTCAGCATATTTCAGGTACATGGTCAGGATTTCGTCACGGCCGTGGATGGCGGTTTCGTCGTTTTGCAGTTTCTTTGCCGATAGCTTCTCAAACTTTTCAACGAGAATCAGCAGCCCGCAAAGCCGGATCTCATGCCAGGGATTCTTCAGTAATTCAGGCACTTCGTTCAAGGGGAAGTCCTTGGCAACAGCCTTTACCACCTCCCGCGTCTGCGGTACTTTCAGTCCTAAGAACTCGTCGCCCTCGCCATACTCGCCAGGCTCGGTCTTGAAGAACCGCATGAGTACTTGTCGCTGCTTGTCGTCGTGCAGTGACTCCATATAAGCAATAACTTCTTTCGCAGTCGGCATCTTACTGGGGTAATCTTTCATGTGCTAACGTTTCTTCTTCGGCTTGGGTTCGGGCAGTGCCTTGCAGGTCTCGCTGACAATCAAGGAAAGATAATCGTGGTCGTCAACGTCGGCAATGAAGAAGTAGTCCTTGGCACCTTCGTACGGTGGGCGCATGTCGATGCTGCGCAACAATGGACGGACAGCGTCTGTGGGCTTCACATAGAAACAATCGTCGCAGATGAGCCCGAATATCTTCCCGTTGCAGTAGATGCCGTAGTCACCAAACATCTTCTTCACCGTAATCTCGCCTGCACCGCTGCATTGGTCGGCGATGTATTGTACAAAATCTGAATTGCTTGCCATGTCTGGTTGCAAAATTACGGAAAAACGAGAGAAATGCAAAAGAAAAAGCCTTTTTCTTTTCATTTCCGAGTGCATAGTAAGTTCGGCGAAGCCAAAATTACGAAAAAAGTTGTATCTTTGCAACCAAATATACAAAAAAGAGAATGAAGATGAAGAGAAACACCATTCTTGCCGCCATTGCCATTGTTCTGCTGGCGGTCTATGCAGGGCCGTTCCTGCTGCTTCTGTTGGTGGCCATCCCTGTGGCATGGTTCCTGATCAGACGTAAAGAAAAGACTGAACCGCCAAGGGTGACTTATGCCAGCATGGAGGAAGTGACACAGCATTACGGAGAACCCGACGACTTGGTGGTACTCGATGCCTCACGAGCCAATGAATTGCCAGCCCTTATTCTTTTTTATACAGCTTGTGACGTGATGATTGTGGCTGGTGAGGAACTGAAGCTCAGCAGTCTGATGAGTGTGATGCCGAAAAACATGGCTACACCTTACACTGTCGACGAGTATGCTGTCATTCTCAGTATGCGTGACCCGTCGCGTCCCACTATCCAGCTGCGGGTAGGCTACGATGGTGGCTTGGCTCATGAAATAGCTGAGCAAATCAATGCCCACATCACTGAGAAATCATACTAACAACAGATAATTGAAAGATGAATACAAAGCATGTACAGTACCAGACCCACGGCACTTGTTCACAATTAATAGATGTGACAGCCGATGAGAATGATGTTATCCAGCAGGTGTTCTTCCTGGGTGGATGTAATGGTAATCTGCAGGGCATCAGTCAACTGGTGCGTGGGCAGAAGATAGATGATGTGATACGACGCCTTAACGGCATTCGTTGTGGAACGAAGTCGACGTCGTGTCCTGACCAGCTCTGCAGGGCGCTGGAACAGTTGAAAGAAGCTCCTGTGATTTGATGGGGTAGGGCTAAGCTTATTCTTCCACAATCGGATAAAGCTCGATGAACTCACCCTGGTGGCTCTGTCCGTCGTTGATGAGTTCAGCCGTCTTCTGACCAACGGTCTCAATGTCGTGGAAGCCAGGCAGCGCCATGTTCCCGTTCAGGTCGGTTGTGGTGGGGCCAGGGTGAACGGAGAACACTTCTACGGGCGTGTTGCTCTGCTGGAACTCAATGGCCATAACGCCCATCATGGCGTTTTGTGCAGCCTTGCTGGCAACATAGGCAAGCGGATGCCAATAAGGACTGATTTCCGATGGTACAGTGATGTTGACAATGCGTCCGTTGTTCTGTGCCAACAGGGGAATCAGTGCCTTGGTGAGCGCGAAGGTGCCGATGAAGTTCACGTCAAGTGTCTCTCTGATGACACCAATCTCTGTATGCTGGCTGTCCACGCTCATGTCGCCTGGTATGCCTGCATTGTTCACCAATAATGAAAGTTCCGGATATCTACTTTTGATTTCCTTGGCAGCCAAGTCAATGTTGCCAAGGTCTTTCAGTTCAATGTTCACCCAGCCAAGCACTTCAATGCCTTCTGCCTTCAGTTCACTGATGGCGTTAGCGGCACGCTCTTCGTTCCGCGCACCGATAATTACTTTCCATCCGCTGAGTCCGAGATGCTTTGCTATCCCAAATCCGATGCCCTTGTTGGCACCTGTCACTAATGCTGTCTTCATGTCTTTAATTTTTGTGTTTAGATAAAAATCTGGGCGCAAAGATACTATAAATAAGAATATCCACCAAATTTTTACAAAACAAAGTGGATATTCCTGATTATTTAATAAGCCTGCTCATGTACGCCTTTGACAGCACGGCCACTAGGGTCGTTCATTCCCTTGAAGGCCGCATCCCATTCAAGGGCAATGGCTGTGCTACAGGCAACGCTGGCTTCGCTGGGCACACTCTTTGCAGCGGAGTCGCTGGGGAAATGTTCGGCGAAGATGCTGCGATAGTAGTACTCCTCCTTGTTCTTTGGCGGATTGATGGGGAAGCGTTCGGCAGCATGCGCCATTTGTTCGTCGGATACCGTAGCCGTTGTAATGGCCTTCAGCGTGTCGATCCATGAGTAGCCAACACCATCGCTGAACTGCTCCTTCTGTCGCCATGCCACTTCGGCAGGCAGCATGTCGGCAAAGGCTTCACGTACAATCTTCTTTTCCATTGTGGAGCCCGGACACATCTTTGCCTCCGGGTTGGTACGCATGGCAACATCCAGAAACTCCTTGTCAAGGAAGGGCACACGACCCTCAACGCCCCAGGCCGACAGACTCTTGTTGGCACGAAGGCAGTCGTAGAGGTAGAGCTTGGACAGTTTGCGAACGGTCTCTTCATGAAAAGCACGTGCATCGGGTGCCTTGTGGAAGTAGAGGTAGCCGCCGAAAATCTCATCGGCTCCCTCACCACTGAGCACCATCTTGATGCCCATTGACTTGATGACACGGGCCAGCAGATACATGGGAGTAGAGGCACGGACGGTGGTGACATCGTAGGTCTCAATGAAGTAGATCACGTCGCGGATGGCGTCGAGTCCCTCCTGAATGGTATAATTGATTTCGTGATGCACGGTTCCTATGTGGTCGGCCACGAGCTTGGCCTTTGCCAAGTCGGGTGCCCCCTTCAGTCCTACGGCAAACGAGTGCAGGCGTGGCCAGTATGCCTTTGTCTTCGAGTCGTCCTCGATACGCATTTCAGAATATTTCTCGGCAATGGCTGATATCACTGAAGAATCCAGTCCACCAGACAGCAGTACGCCGTAAGGCACATCGCTCATCAGCTGGCGCTTCACCGCATCTTCAAGGGCATCGTGGATGGCCGATACAGAAGCCGGATTGTCCTTCACGGCATCGTACTGCATCCAGTCGCGCTGATAATACCGCTTCATGCCTGGTTCACAGCTCCAGTAGTAATGTCCCGGCAGGAACGGCTCGTAGCGCTCGCACTGTCCTTCCAGTGCTTTTAGTTCAGAGGCCACATACACCGTGCCGTCGCTGTCGTAGCCAATGTAGAGGGGAATCACGCCAATGGGGTCGCGGGCAATCAGGAACTCATTGCGCTCCTCGTCGTAGAGTACAAATGCAAAGATTCCACTCAAATCCTCCAAGAAATGAATGCCTTTCTCACGGTAGAGTGCCAGGATTACTTCGCAGTCTGAACCCGTCTGGAACTCATACTGACCTGCAAAGCGGCGGCGTACTTCCTGATGGTTGTAAATCTCACCGTTCACAGCCAGCACCTGCTTCTTGTCAGGCGAGAACAGCGGCTGTCCGCCAGACTCCGGATCCACGATGCTCAGTCGCTCATGGGCAAGGATGGCCGAGCCACCACAGTAGATGCCACTCCAGTCTGGTCCGCGATGACGGATTTTCTGACTCATCTTCAATGCCTTCTCACGCAGCGCATGTGTCTGCTCCTGTACATTTAATATTGCTACGATTCCACACATAATCTCATTTCTTTATTTTGTTCAACATATTTCATGAAAGCCTCATTGCAAAGACGAATGCCGCCAGGCGTGGGATAATGGCCCGTGAAGTACCAGTCGCCGGGATGGTTGGGACAGGCGTGGTGCAGTCCTTCGATGCTCTGGAATACCAGCTTGATGGGTGCCTGCATGCTGTCCGGACGTAGCATCTCCACAATTTTTCGGTTGATCTCGTCAACACTAAAGGAGGCATAGATGGCGCGTACATGATTGGCCGTCAGGGGTTCTTCCTTACATCTTCTGTATGTTTCTGCGATTATCTGCTCCATGCCTCGCTCCTTGATCAGTGCGATGGCGGCACGGAAAGCGCACAGCTCCTCCAGTCGTGACAGGTCAATGCCATAATAGTCCGGGTAGCGGATTTGGGGCGAGCTCGATACCATTACAATCTTCTTGGGATGCAGCCGGTCCAGAATCTTGAAGATGCTCTCGCGAAGGGTGGTGCCTCTCACAATGCTGTCGTCGATGATGACAAGGTTGTCCTCGTATGGTGTAAGCGAGCCGTAGGTGATGTCGTACACATGGGCGGCAAGGTCGTTGCGCTCATTGCCGCCGCTGATGAAGGTGCGCAGCTTGATGTCCTTCCACACCACTTTCTCAATGCGCACGTCGTGATCTAGGTGCCTCACACCGTCCGTCATGCCGTGGAAGGCCACTTCGGCGGTGTTGGGGATGTAGGAGAACACCGTGTGTGCCACGTCGCCATCGATGGCTTGTATGATGGCAGGCGTGAGCTGTTCGCCCAGTCGTTTGCGCTCCTGATAGATGTCGCGGTCGGAACCCCGGCTGAAGTAGATGCGCTCAAAGCTGCATGCGCTCTGCTGCTGGGCAGGCAGAATCTGTTCCAGCCTGCTCTCACCGCTTTTACTGACAATGAGCGACTGTCCGGGCATGAGTTCCTGAATATCCTCCGCCTGCAAGTCGAAGGTGGTCTGAATGACAGGACGCTCACTGGCCAGCACCACTATTTCGTCGTCCTGATACCAGAATGCAGGACGTATGCCCCAAGGGTCGCGCACGGCAAACATTTCGCCACTGCCCGTCAGTCCACACATCACGTAACCGCCATCGTAGTGGCACATCGTGCTTTTCAGCACATTTGCCATTTCCACGTGGTTGTCTATGTAGGCCGTGATGTCCGTACCCTGCAGGCCCTGCTCTTTCGCAATGGCATACAGCCGTTCCACCTCGCGGTCTAGACGGTGGCCCATCAGTTCCAGCGTGATATATGAATCGCCGTAGATGCGGGGCGACTGTCCCTGTTCGGTCAGGAAGCGGAACACCTCGTCGATGTTGGTCATGTTGAAGTTGCCGCACAGGCAGAGGTTCTTGGCCCGCCAGTTGTTGCGCCGCAGGAAGGGGTGTACATATTGCAGTCCGCTCTTTCCCGTAGTGGAATAGCGCAGGTGGCCCATGAACAGTTGACCGTTGGCCGTTGGCCATTGACCACTGGCCTTGAATATCTCCGTGATGGCATCCTTGCCTTCCGCTTTCTCGCGAAACATATATTCTTCGCCGGGCTTTGCATCCAGGTCGACGCAGGCAATGCCGGCACCTTCCTGGCCACGGTTGTGCTGCTTCTCCATCATCAGGTAGAGCTTGTTCAGTCCATAGTGCCCCGTGCCGTACTTCTGTTCGTAGTACGACGGCGGCTTCAACAGGCGAATCATTGCCACGCCACACTCATGCTTCAGCTGTTCAACCATTTTATTTACTGTTTGTCGATTTACGATTTACTGTTTTCAAGACATGCACGAACGAAACTCATGAAGAGTGGGTGCGGGTGCAGTACCGTCGAAGAATATTCCGGGTGGAACTGGGTGCCGACGTACCATTTCAGGGTGGGTATCTCCACGATTTCCACCAGATGGGCTGCAGGGTTGATGCCCACGCACTTCATGCCAGCCGACTCGAAGTCCTCCTGATACTCATTGTTGAACTCGTAGCGGTGGCGGTGTCTCTCGCGTATCAGCGTGTCCTGTCCGTAAGCCTCATAGGTGCGGCTGCCTTTGACAAGTTCGCATTCGTAGGCACCCAACCTCATCGTGCCACCCATTTGCTTGATGGTCTTCTGCTCTTCCATCATGTCGATGACATTGTGCTTTGTGTCCGGGTTCATTTCTGCGCTGTGGGCATCGGCAAAGCCCAGCACGTTGCGGGCAAACTCGATGACCATCATCTGCATGCCCAGGCAGATGCCGAACGTGGGCACATCGTGGGTGCGTGTGTATTCGGCTGCAATGATTTTTCCCTCAATGCCGCGACTGCCGAATCCCGGACAGATGACAACACCGGCCATGCCGCTGAGCCGCTCGGCTACGTTCTCCCGCGTGATGTCCTCGCTATTCACAAATACGGCCTTCACCTTGCGGTCGTTGTAGGTTCCAGCGTGGGCGAGGCTTTCGATGATGCTCTTGTAGGCATCCTGCAGGTCGTACTTGCCCACGAGCCCGATTCTGATTTCCTTCGTAGCCCGCTTCCTGCGCTCCAGAAAGTCGCGCCAAGGGCCCAGTGGAGGTGTTTCGCCCGGCTCCACGCCCATTTTCTTCAGGATAATGGTGTCCAGTCCCTGCTGCTGCATGTTCACGGGCACTTCGTAGATGGAGGGCAGGTCTTGGCTCTGGATTACGGCCGCCACGTCGACGTTGCAGAAGTGGGCCACCTTGGCTTTGAGGTCGACACTCAGTTCATGCTCCGTTCTCAGCACCAGCACCTCCGGCTGTATGCCCAGCCCCTGCAGTTGTTTCACGCTGGTCTGCGTGGGCTTTGTCTTCAGTTCGCCAGCTGCTGCCAGATAGGGAATGTAGGTCAGGTGGACGTTCAGCGCCCGTTGAGGCCCCAGCTCCCAGCGCAGCTGTCGGATGGCTTCCAGGAACGGCTGGCTCTCAATGTCGCCAATGGTGCCGCCAATCTCGGTAATGACGAAATCCAAAGGCTGCTTCGAGGCATTGAGCAGCATGCGCCTTTTGATCTCATCCGTGATATGTGGCACCACCTGAATGGTTTTGCCCAGATAGTCGCCGCGCCGCTCTCGCTCAATGACGCTCAGATAGATGCGTCCCGTGGTCACGCTGTTGTTTCGTGTGGTCTCAATGCCCGTGAAGCGTTCGTAGTGACCTAGGTCAAGGTCGGTTTCCATGCCGTCGGCTGTCACGTAGCACTCTCCGTGCTCGTAGGGGTTCAGTGTGCCCGGGTCGATGTTGATGTAGGGGTCGAACTTCTGGATTGTAATCCGGTAGCCCCTTGCCTGCAACAGCTTTCCCAGCGATGCCGAGATAATGCCTTTTCCCAGCGATGAGGCTACGCCTCCAGTGATGAATATGTACTTTGTTTCCATAAAACAATCGTTTCTATGGACTGCAAAATTACAACATATTGTCAGAATATTCTTATTTTTCCTTTCTTTTTGATTGTTAAAATATTTCCAAAGTAACAATCTGTAACAATTTCAGGTATGTTCTGTAATAAAATGCAACCATTTTGCCATGATTCTGCGTCATTTTGTTACAAAACGTCAGAAGGTCGTTTTTTCATCCACAAATAAGTTTCTTACAACTGAGGCTCAGCTGCATTACAACTAAGCCTCAGTTATCTCTCAACTAAGCCTCAGTTGTGACGCTACTGAGCCTCAGTTGTGTGATGCTTTTGGAGAAGTGTGTAATCCACTGATTTACAACTATTTCCAATGTATGCTGGAAACGTAAAAAAAGAGGGCATATCACATGATGGATACGCCCTCTGCAAAAACCTGGAAAAGATTATGGTTGCAGCGTTAAACCAAAAACCAGGTAGGCCTTTTGCGTACAGGGATTGGCTGCGACCTGTGCGAAAATGGGAATCGAGAACGAGTCGGTCATCTTGATGCTCTTCGTGGCCTTCAGGGCCAGGTTGGTGACGGCAAAGCCGCTTGTCCATTCATTATAGAAATCGGTGGCGAAGGGGACGGCACCGGCCGTGGCAGTCCAGTCGATGGCAGAAAGTTTAAATGGGACAACTACTTCAACGTAACTGCTGTAAGCCCGCTTGCCGTCCTTGTTCACTCCGTCGTTACCCCCCAAGTTGGTGAACCACTGCACACTGGCCAGACCGAAGTCGTAGCCTATGTTTGCTTCGAACACGTGGTTCGTCGAGTGTGCGTCGTACTTGAAATAGCGGTTCATGGGGTCTCCGCCAATGGCTTGGTTGAACCAATAGTCGGTGATGCCGATGTTCAGGCCGCCAATCGTGTAGGCCAGCGTCAGGTCGAACTCCTTTGTGTCGGCAGGATCGGTGAGTCCCACGCTACCCCAGGCAGTCAGCGACAGGCCCTTGTATCCCACGCCGAGCGTAGGCTGTAGCGAAACACCGCCTAAGTCCTGGCCACGCCAGATGTACTGGTTCACAACGTCAGTTGCCACTGTAGTCTCAATCTCCTGTGCAAAGGTGGTCATGCTCATGACCAGCCCCATTGCAAATAAAACAATCTTTTTCATAATCTTCTTTTTTACTTTTTACCCTTTTACTTTTTTACCCTTTTACTTTTTACCCTTTTACTTTTTACCCTTTTACTTTTTTACCTTTTTACCTTTTAGTTATAGCACGCCTCACCATGCTCATAGATGTCCAGTCCTTCCTCTTCAATGCGCTTGTCCACACGCAGGCCGTGAGCCTTCTTGATGCCGTAGAACAGCAGGAATCCGCAGGCGGCAGCCCAAAGGTCGATCATCAGCACGCCGAACGTCTGAGCACCGAAGAATCCCCAGCCGTGACCGTAGAAGGCACCGTTAGATGTAGACAGCAGGCCCGTCATCAGTGTGCCCAGGATACCGCAAACACCGTGTACAGAACTGGCACCTACGGGGTCGTCAATGTGCAGCCTGTGGTCGATGAACTCAATGGCGTAGACCAGCACCAGTCCGCACACCAGTCCGATGACCACTGCTCCAAGAGGCGACACCATATCACAGCCGGCTGTGATGCCCACCAGTCCGGCCAGCACACCGTTCAGCGTCAGTGAGAGCGAGGGTTTGCCGTACCTCAGCCAAGTGAGGAACATCGTGGCCACACCGCCGGCAGCTGCTGCAAGGTTGGTGGTCAGGAACACATGGCTGATGGCCACGCGGTTCACTTCGCCGCTTGCTGCCAACTGAGAACCGGGATTGAAGCCGAACCAGCCCAGCCAGAGAATGAACACGCCCAGGGCAGCCATCGTCAGATTGTGGCCGGGAATGGCGCGGCTCTTGCCGTCCTTGGCATATTTGCCCAGGCGGGGACCCAGTGCCATGGCACCGATCAGGGCCAGCACGCCACCCACGCTATGCACAATGGCCGAACCGGCAAAGTCGTGGAACACGTCGCCAAACGTTGACATCATAAAGCTGTCGGCAGCATCGTTGCAGAGCCAGCCGCCACCCCACGTCCAGTGACCCTCGATGGGATAGATGAACAGCGAAATGACAGCACTATAAATGAGGTACATCGAGAACTTCGTGCGCTCAGCCATCGCGCCGCTGACGATGGTGGCAGAGGTGGCGCAGAACACCGTCTCGAAAATCAGGAAACCCTCTACGGGCAGGTCGCCAGAATAGAAACTCAGGTCGCCCCAGTTGGGCATACCAATAAAACCTCCCAGCGCATCGCTTCCGAACATAAAGCCGAAGCCGAGGAAGAAGAACAGCAACGAGCCGAACATAAAGTCGACGAAGTTCTTCATCAGGATGTTCGCCGTGTTCTTACTACGCGTAAAACCAGCCTCACACAGCGCAAAGCCCGGCTGCATCCAGAAAACCAACATGGCTGCCAATAGCATCCATACAGTATCAAGTGATAATCCTATTTCGTTCATAATTGTAGCCCCCCTCTTATTCCCCCTTGGGGGGAAGACCAATACGGAGGCATGGGTCAATATTAATTACAAAGTCCGCGAAATTCCAATCATTCCCCTCAAGGGGGGACGGGAAGGGGCTTTTTTTACTTCTTGTCTCTCAATACGGTGTCTCCGTGTTCACCAGTACGAATGCTCCACGTGTCGATCATGTCGCTCACGAAGATACGTCCGTCGCCCACTTCGCCAGTGTGCGCCACGTCGAGGATCACCTTTACCGTCGGCTCCACCAGTGGATCGCGGCACACGATGGTCAGGGCCACACGCTCAATCACATCTGTTGAGTACTGGACGCCACGGTATATCCTTTCCTGTCGGCTCTGTCCGATGCCGTGTACGTTATGATACTCAAACCAGTCAATGTCTGACTGTAGCAGTGCTTCCTTTACATCCTCAAACCTTGTCTTGCGGATAATTGCTTCAATCCTTTTCATAACTTTTCCTTTTTACCTTATTAATAATATATAGCCATCTTGCAGGGCTATTGTCTGTCAATTGACGATGCAAAGATACGACGTTTTGGCAAGGTTTTAAGCATATTTATTTCGTTTTGATTGTTAAAACTACATTTATCTGACACTTTGTAAAGTAAAAGGATGTATATTGTTTTCCTTTGCTAACTATTTGCCGTGCAATCCCGTCGTTTTATGGCAAATCGTCAAAACAAGTATGTTTCAACGGGCTGTTTGCGAACACAGGAACCTTTGTTTTTTATATAAAATGACAAAGTGTAAGGTAATGGGAGAAAACGGGCATCATTTGGTTTCTAAATGAAAGAATTAGTGTTCTATTTTGAGCAAAATGTCAATTTAGAAAAGATTTAAGATTAAAAACGAAAGGAAATATTTGGCTGTATAGTCTTGTTGCATTAACTTTGCAGTCGAAAATAAGCAAAGTGTAAGTAAAAGTAAGGATAATATGACAAATTGCAAACTTCAAACATTACGGATGAAACAAGATGGACAGAGGGTGCAAGCAGGACTCTATCAACCGGACTATGAACACGACGCATGCGGCGTGGGCATGGTAGTGAACATTCATGGCGGAAAGAGCCACGAGTTGGTCGACAATGCACTGAAGGTGCTCGAAAACATGGAGCATCGCGGTGCTGAGACTCGTGACAAAACGGGCGACGGTGCCGGCATCATGGTGCAGATACCGCATGAGTTTATTCTGTTGCAGGGTATTCCCGTACCTGAGAAAGGACACTACGGCACGGGACTGGTGTTCCTGCCACGCGACGAACAGGCACAGCAGGAGATTCTAAGCGTGATGATCGAAGAGATTGAACGCGAGGGACTGCAGCTGATGCATGTGCGCACGGTGCCCACGAACCCCGAGGTGCTGGGAGCAGCAGCACGGGAAGTGGAGCCTGACATCAAACAAATTTTCGTCACTGGCATATCCGACGAGGATGTGCCGGTGTTTGAGCGTGTATTATATAAGGTAAGAAAAAGAATCGAGAACCGCATCGACGATGAGGACTTCTATATCTGTTCGCTGTCGAACAAAAGCATCATCTACAAGGGAATGCTGACCAGCGGACAGCTGCGCCGTTACTTCCCCGACCTATCCAACGATTATTTCACAAGCGGTCTGGCACTGGTACATTCCAGGTTTTCGACCAACACCTTCCCCAAATGGAAGTTGGCACAGCCTTTCCGCCTGTTGGCTCACAACGGAGAGATCAACACCATCCGTGGAAATCGCGGTTGGATGAAGGCACGCGAGAGTGTGCTCAGCAGCGAGGCACTGGGCGACATCAAGGATCTGCGCCCTATCGTCCAGGAAGGCATGAGCGATTCGGCAAGCCTCGACAATGTGTTCGAGTTCCTGATGATGAGCGGACTGTCGCTGCCGCAGGCCATGGCCATCTTGGTGCCGGAGAGCTTCAACGACAAGAACCCCATTTCAGAGAACCTGAAGGCATTCTACGAATATCATTCCATTCTGATGGAACCCTGGGACGGCCCTGCCGCCTTGCTGTTCTCCGACGGTCGCTATGCCGGCGGTATGCTCGACAGAAACGGTCTGCGCCCCAGTCGCTATACGATAACGAAACAGGGCATGATGGTCGTGGCCTCAGAGGTGGGCGTGATGGACTTCGAGCCGGGCGACGTGGTGAGCAAGGGCCGCCTGCAGCCAGGCAAGATCCTGCTCATCGACACACAAGAAGGCAAGATCTACTACGACGGTGAGATCAAGGAACAGCTGGCCAAGGCGCATCCCTACCGTGAGTGGCTCAGCGAGAATCGTGTGCAGTTGGAGAAGCTGAAGAGTGGCCGCCATGTGGAGAACTCAGTGAGCGACCTCGAAAGGAAGCTGGTGAGCTTCGGTTACGGCCAGGAGGATATCGACAAGACCATCATCCCTATGGCCACTGCAGGACAGGAACCTGTTGCAGCCATGGGCAACGACACGCCGCTGGCTGTTGTTAGCGACCGTCCGCAGGTGTTCTTCAACTACTTCCGTCAGCAGTTCGCCCAGGTAACGAACCCTGCCATTGACCCCATTCGTGAGGAACTGGTCATGTCGCTGACCGAATATATCGGTGCCGTGGGCACCAACATCCTGACGCCCGATGCCAGCAATTGCAAGATGGTGCGACTGCCGCAGCCCGTACTGACCAACACACAACTTGATATACTGTGCAACATCCGCTACAAAGGCTTTAAGACGAAGAAGTTGCCAATGATAACCTCTCCCGGCTCGTCCGAAGGAGGGGAGCGGCTGCGCAATGCGCTTGAAAAACTGTGCAAGGATGCAGAAGCGAGCGTAGACGAGGGAGTAAACTACATCATCTTAACCGACAAGGTTGAAATCGCGTCTCCTTTGGAAGGGCAGGAGCAAGGGTTCTACATCCCGTCGCTCCTTGCTGTCTCTGCCGTCCACCATTATCTCATCAGTGTGGGCAAGCGCGTGCAGACGGCATTGATTGTAGAGAGCGGAGAGATTCGCGAGACAATGCACGCAGCCCTGTTGCTGGGCTATGGTGCCAGTGCGCTGTGCCCTTACATGACGTTCGCCATCCTCGATGACCTTGTGAAACACGGGAAGATTCAGGAGGAGTACGCCACAGCTGAGAAGAACTACATCAAGGCCGTGGACAAGGGCTTGAAGAAGATCATGTCGAAGATGGGCATCTCAACCATCCGCTCCTATCGCGGTGCAAAGATTTTCGAGAGCATCGGACTGAGCGAGGATCTGCTGAGGCGGTACTTCGGTACCGAGGTGAGCACCATAGGAGGTGTGGGTCTGAAGGAGATTGCCCGCGATGCCATTGCGCTGCGCGAGGCTGCCAAGGAGCAGACATTGCTGCAAAACCAGGGTCAGTTTGCTTGGCGTAAGGATGGTATCAAGCATGCCTGGAACCCTGAGACGATTGCAAAGTTGCAGTTGGCCACCCGTCAGGGCAACTACGATAAATTCAAGGATTGGGCAAATATTGTAGATAAGAAGGAATCGCCCATCTTCATTCGTGACTTCTTCAGCTGGAAGAAGGCTGCCACGCCTGTTCCCCTTGACGAGGTGGAGCCGGTTGAAAGCATTGTGAAGCACTTCGTGACAGGAGCCATGAGCTTTGGTGCCTTGAGCATTGAGGCTCACGAAGCCCTGGCCCTGGCCATGAACAAGCTTGGTACGCGCAGCAATACGGGAGAAGGCGGTGAGGACAACGCCCGCTACCACACTGAAGTGGACGGTGTTTCGTTGTCGAGCAAGACAAAACAGATAGCCAGCGGACGTTTTGGCGTTACTGCCGAATACCTGGTGAACGCTGAGGAAATACAGATTAAAGTGGCACAGGGTGCAAAGCCTGGCGAGGGTGGACAGCTGCCCGGCTTCAAGGTGAACGAGATTATTGCCAAGACGCGCAACGCCATTCCCGGCATCTCGCTCATCTCGCCTCCGCCCCACCACGACATCTACAGCATTGAGGACCTGGCCCAGCTCATCTTCGACCTCAAGAATATCAACCCCACGGCAGCCGTCAGCGTGAAGCTCGTGGCAGAGAGCGGTGTGGGAACGATTGCGGCTGGTGTTGCCAAGGCCAAGGCCGACCTCATCGTCATCAGCGGTGCTGAGGGCGGTACGGGTGCTTCGCCTGCATCGAGCATGCGCTTTGCCGGTATCTCGCCTGAGATTGGCTTGGCTGAAACCCAGCAGACACTTGTGCGCAACGGTCTGCGCAACCAGGTACGCCTGCAGACCGACGGACAGTTGAAGACCGCTAAGGATGTCATTGTCATGGCCATGCTTGGTGCCGATGAGTTCTCATTTGGCACACTGCCATTGATTGTGCTGGGCTGCGTGATGATGAGAAAGTGTAACACCAATACCTGTCCGATGGGTGTGGCAACGCAGAATCCTGAGTTGCGCAAGCACTTTGAGGGACGTGCCGACTATGTGGTGAACTACTTCACTTTCCTGGCTGAGCAGGTGCGTGAGTATCTCAGTGAGATAGGTGTCCATTATCTGAAGGAAATCATCGGCCATACAGAACTCCTTGAGGTGAATACGGCCAATACCACTGACAAGCAGAAGACCATTGACTTTGCCCGCCTGCTGCACAAACCCGACACTGAAAAGGCTCTGTACTGGGATCGCGGTGAGTTTACGAAGGTCAGCGGAGTGAAGGACGAAGAAATCATCAAGGCTGCGGCGAAGGCCATCAACGATGGTGAGGATGTCACGCTTGACTTTGCCATCAAGAACACCGACCGCGCCGTGGGCACCATGCTCTCTGGCGTGATTGCCAAGAAATACGGCGAAGCAGGTCTGCCCGAGGGAAGCATTAAGATCAGGTTCAAAGGTTCCGCAGGCCAGTCGTTCGGTGCGTTTGCCGTGAAAGGTCTTGACATCCGCCTTGAAGGTGAGACCAACGACTACTTTGGCAAGGGCCTCAGTGGCGGACGCATCAGCATCTTGCCGCCCGCCCGTTCTGGTGAGAACTTCCATGCCGAGGACAACATCATTGCTGGCAATACTGGCCTTTATGGAGCCACCAGCGGCGAGCTTTATATTAATGGTAAGGTAGGTGAGCGCTTCGGCGTGCGCAACAGCGGAGCCATTGCCGTCATCGAGGGTGCTGGCGACCATTGCTGTGAGTATATGACAGGTGGCCGTGTGGTTGTGCTGGGCAAGACGGGCCGCAACTTTGCAGCAGGCATGTCTGGAGGCGTTGCCTACGTCTACGACCCTGACCACACCTTCGACTACTTCTGCAACATGGACATGGTGGAGCTTGGCCTCGTTGAAGACTCCGTCAGCCGTAAGGAACTGCTTGAACTCATCCGTCAGCATTACCTCCATACGGGTTCTGCACTGGCAGGACGCATGCTCGACAACTTTGCAAAGTACATTGACGACTTCATCCAAGTCGTTCCCATCGAGTACAAACGTGTGCTCGAGGAGGAGAAGATGGCACGTCTGCACGAGAAGATTGCCGACATTCAGCGAGACTACTAAATTGTAAACTGTAATTGGTCAAATTGAAAATCATCATGGGAAATCCAAAAGCATTTTTAGAGATACACCGCCAGGAGGCGGGCTACCGTCCGATTCACGATA
>CAMZBS010000008.1 GCA_947304695.1 uncultured Prevotella sp. | reverse complement strand
CTAACAACCTCGGAACCATTCCCAAGCCCTTGCTCGACCGTATGGGAATCATCGAGGTGAGCGGCTACATCACGGAGGAGAAGATTGAGATTGCCAAGCGGCACCTGGTTCCGCGCGAACTGGAGAACACGGGCCTGAACACCATCAAGCCCAAGCCTACCTTCAACAAGGCAGCCATCGAGAAAATCATCGAGCAGTACACCCGCGAGAGCGGTGTGCGCCAGTTGGAGAAGCAGGTGAACAAGGCGCTGCGCAAGCTGGCCTACAAGCACCAGATGAATGCCGAGGAGCAGCTCAACACGAAAATAACAGCCGACCGCCTGGAAGACCTGCTGGGCAAGCCCCCCTTCTATCGCGACATCTATCAGGGCAACGACTATGCCGGTGTGGTCACAGGTCTGGCATGGACCAGTGTGGGCGGTGAGATCCTGTTCATCGAGACCTCGCTCTCAAAGGGCAAGGGCTCTAAGCTGACGCTGACGGGCAACCTGGGCGACGTGATGAAGGAGAGTGCCGTGCTGGCCTTGGAGTATGTGAAGGCGCATGCCGAGGTGCTGAACATTGACTACCGCATCTTCGACAACTGGAACATCCACATCCACGTGCCAGAAGGAGCCACCCCCAAGGACGGTCCCTCGGCAGGCATTACCATTGCCACCTCGATAGCCTCGGCACTGACCCAGCGCAAGGTGCGCAAGAACACGGCTATGACTGGCGAGATTACCCTGCGCGGCAAGGTGCTGCCCGTAGGCGGCATCAAGGAGAAGATACTGGCCGCCAAGCGTGCCGGCATCACAGACATCGTGATGTGCCGTGAGAACGAGAAGGACATTCTCGAGATTCCTGAGATGTACCTCAAGGGGGTGTCCTTCCATTATGTGGAGAACGTGCAGGACGTGTGGGACTTTGCCCTGACCCACGAAGTGGTAGACCGCCCGCTGGACTTCACGATACCTGAAGAAGAGAAAGGTGCCTCGACAGCGAAAAGTGACAAATGAGAAGTGAAGAATGACGTTTGAATTACAACATACCGACCCCTACAGCGACGCTCGTGCTGGCCTGATCACCACAGACCACGGCCAGATCAAGACCCCCATCTTCATGCCTGTGGGCACCTGCGGCAGCGTGAAGGGCGTACACTTTGCCGAGCTGCGCGAGCAGGTCAAGGCACAGATCATCCTGGGCAACACCTATCACCTCTATCTGAGACCCGGTCTCGACACGCTGCGCAAGGCAGGCGGACTGCACAAGTTCAACACCTGGGATCGCCCCATCCTGACCGACTCCGGCGGTTTCCAAGTATTCTCCCTCACCGGCATCCGCAAGCTGCGCGAGGAGGGATGCGAGTTCCGTTCCCACATCGACGGTTCGAAGCATATCTTCACTCCTGAGAACGTGATGGACACGGAGCGCATCATCGGTGCCGACATCATGATGGCCCTCGACGAGTGCCCTCCAGGACAGAGCGACTACCAGTATGCCAAGAAGAGCCTGGGGCTGACCCAGCGCTGGCTCGACCGCTGCATCAAGCGGTTCAACGAGACCGAACCACTCTACGGCCACCATCAGGCGCTCTTCCCCATTGTGCAGGGCTGCACCTTCAAGGACTTGCGACAGGAGGCTGCCAAGCACGTGGCTGACAAGGGTGCTGAGGGCAATGCCATTGGCGGACTGGCCGTGGGTGAGCCTACGGAGGTGATGTACGAGATGATTGAGGTGGTCAACGCCATCCTGCCCAAAGACCGTCCGCGCTACCTCATGGGCGTGGGCACGCCGCAGAACATCCTCGAAGCCATTGAGCGTGGTGTCGACATGTTCGACTGCGTCATGCCCACCCGCAACGGCCGCAACGCCATGCTCTTCACCTATGAAGGCACGATGAACATGCGCAACAAGAAGTGGGAACAGGACTTCACCCCCATAGACCCAGACGGCTGTCTGGTCGACCAGATTCACACCAAGGCATACCTGCACCATCTGTTCAAGTCGCAGGAACTGCTGGCCCTCCAGATAGCGTCCATCCACAACCTGAGCTTCTACCTGCGCCTTGTCACCGATGCGCGCGCGCATATAGAAAACGGTGACTTCACCCAGTGGAAGCGTTCCGTCATCGACGACTTAGGGCGCAGACGATAGCAATGAGGAATGAGCAATGAAAAAATGAAGAAATGGGAAATGAGATACGTAAACTCATTCATCAAGCGCCTTGACTGGTACATCATCAAGAAGTTCATTGGCACCTACATCTATGCCATTGCGCTCATCATCTCCATCTCCATCGTCTTCGACTTCAATGAGCACATGTCGAAGTTCGCCACCAACCACGCACCACTGCGGGCACTGGTGTTCGACTACTATGCCAACTTCGTGCCCTACTTTGCCAACCTCTTCTCACCGCTGTTCGTCTTCATAGCCGTCATCTTCTTCACCTCAAAGCTGGCAGGCAACTCCGAGATCATCGCCATGCTGGCCAGCGGCACCAGCTTCAAGCGACTGCTCCGGCCCTACATGCTCTCGGCTGCACTCATCGCCGCCGTCAACTTCTACCTGGGAGCCTACATCATCCCCCAGGGCACCGTCGTCCGCCAGAACTTCGAAGCCCTCTACAAGAACAGCCGCAAGAACACCTCGGCCCAGAACGTGCAGCTACAGGTGGCGCCAGGCGTCATTGCCTACATTCAGACCTACGACGACCTGCTGAAGCGCGGCTACGGCTTCTCGCTCGACAAGTTTGAGAAGAAGAAACTCGTGAGCCACATGACGGCCAACGTCATCCAGTACGACACCATTGCCGACGAACGATACCACTGGAAGGCATACAGCTACAAGATACGCACGCTGAAGGGACTGCGCGAGCACATCGACGCCGGACAGGAACTCGACACGCTCATCATGATGGAGCCCATGGACCTGGTCTTCTCCAAGGGCCAGCAGGAGACCTACACCTCGCCCGAGCTGCTGCGCTACATCTCCAAGCAGAAAGAGCGCGGCTCGCAGAACGTGGTGCAGTATGAAGTGGAGTACCACAAGCGCATAGCCACCTCGTTTGCCTCGTTCATCCTCACCATCATCGGCGTGTCGCTCTCGTCGCGCAAGCGCAAGGGCGGCATGGGCCTCTATCTGGGCATCGGTCTGGGACTCTCCTTTGCCTACATCCTGCTGCAGACCGTCTCGGCCACCTTCGCCATCAACGCCAACACACCCCCCATGCTGGCCGCCTGGATTCCCAACATCCTCTACACCTTCATTGCCTATTTCTGCTATAGGCAAGCACCGAACTAAAGGTAAAAAAGTAAAAAGGTAAAAAGATAAAAAGTAAAAAGGTAAAAAAGTAAAAAGGTAAAAAAGTAAAAAGGTAAAAAAGTAAAGAAAGAACAGATGACATTTGAAGAAACATACCTCAACGACAACATCCTCGATGCACTCTACGACATGCACTTCGAGGAGATGACCCCCATACAGCAGCAGTGCATACCCCAAATCCTCGACGGCCACGACCTGCTGGGCGTAGCACAGACAGGCACTGGCAAGACCGCCGCCTACCTGCTGCCCATCCTCTCCATGCTCGACGACGGGATGCACGACCAGCCCATCTACCCCGACGACGCCATCAACTGCGTCATCATGTCGCCCACACGCGAGCTGGCACAGCAGATAGACCAGGCCATGCAGGGCTTCAGCTACTATCTCGACAACATCTCGTCGATAGCCGTCTACGGCGGTAACGACGGCTCCCGCTTCGATCAGGAAATACGCTCCCTGCGCGACGGAGCCCCCGTGGTCATCGCCACCCCCGGCCGACTGCTCAGCCATCTCAAGGTGGGCAACCTCGACCTCTCGCGCACATCCTTCTTCGTGCTCGACGAAGCCGACCGCATGCTCGACATGGGCTTCTCCGACGACATCATGCAGATCAATGCCCTGCTGCCGCCCACCTGCCAGAAAATCATGTTCTCGGCCACCATGCCCGACAAGATACGCCAGCTGGCCGTCTCGCTGCTCCACGACCCCGTAGAGGTGAAGATAGCCGTGAGCCGCCCTGCCGACAAGATCCAGCAGTCGGCCTATGTGTGCTACGACCCCCAGAAGCTGCACATCATCCAGCACATGTTCCGCGACGGCAACCTGCAGCGCGTCATCATCTTCTGCGGCAAGAAAGACCGCGTCAAGGAGATTGCCCGCGAGCTCAAGCACATGCACATCAACTGCGCCGCCATGCACTCCGACCTCACCCAGGCCGAGCGCGACGAGGTGATGTACCGCTTCAAGGCATCGCACATCGACGTGCTCGTGGCCACCGACATCGTGGCCCGAGGCATCGACATCGACGACATCAGCATGGTCATCAACTACGACGTGCCCCACGACTCTGAGGACTACGTCCACCGCATTGGCCGCACTGCCCGTGCCGATCGCGACGGCGTGGCCATTACCTTCGTCAACGAGAAGGACATAGCCCGTTTCCAGCAGATAGAGCGTTTCCTGAAGAAGGAAGTAGATAAGCTCCCCCTGCCCGAAGGCATCGGCGAGGGTCCTGAGTACAAGGCCGCCCGCCAACGACCCAGCGGTGGAGGCCGTGGTCGCGGCAAGGGCCGTCATCGCAGCGGAGGCCATCGCGGCAAACCGCAGGCAAAGGGCAAGAACCACTCCTCGGCCAGCAAGCCGCAAAAGCCCCAGTCGTGATATTCGGCCCATTGTTCCCTCATATTAAGAAGTAAAACGGTTAATAATATATAAAAAAACTGCGACGGAGCACGATTGTATAATTATATTGACTAAATTTGCAAATTTAAAACTGAAAACTCCGTCCTATGACGAAATACAAACTACTAACTACCGCCATCCTAGCGGTTTTTACGATACGTGCTTTTTCGCAGACCACCAGTCTGAAGAACAACCTACTCTACGATGCCACACTGACACCGAACATCGGCATTGAACAGAAAATCGACAGCCTGTCGACAGTACAGTTGTTCTACGGTCTGAACCCGTGGCGGCTCAGCGACACGAAACGCCTGCGCCACTGGAGCCTCATGCCTGAGTACCGACACTGGCTCAAGGAATCCTTCCGCGGACATTTCTTCGGACTCCACGCCTTGGGCGGTGAGTTCAATATTGCTGGCATCGGCCCTACAGCCAGCATCCGCGACTACCACTACCAAGGTTGGTATGTCGGCGGTGGATTGACCTACGGCTATGCCTGGCGGCTCAGCGACCACTGGAACCTTGAGGCTGCCATCGGTCTGGGCTACGTCCATCTGAGCTACGATAAATATGAGAACGAGGAGTGTGGCCTGCCCTTGGGTAGCGGCCACCACAACTACGTAGGTCCCACAAAGCTGGCCCTGAACCTGGCCTACCTCATCGGCACGAAGAAGAAGGAGGTGGTGGAGGAGATTCCGCCCGTAGTCAAGGAAATATATCAGCCCCACTACCAGTTGGCCTACGTAACACCACAGGCCGAGCAGGAGAAGACGCGACAACTGAGCGGCCGCGCCTTTATTGACTTCGTAGTCGACAAGACCGACATACGCCCCAACTACCGAGACAACGCCGCTGAACTGGCCAAGGTGATGAAGACCATCGATGTGGTGCGTCTCGACACCTTTGCAACCATCACCCATGTCAACATCCACGGCTACGCATCGCCTGAGAGTCCCTTCAAGCATAATGCCTATTTAGCGCAGGCCCGAGCCGAGGCTTTTGCCAACTACGTACAGAGCCTCATCAGTCTGCCCAAGAGCATCTTTACCATCGACAGCACTCCCGAGGATTGGGAAGGGCTCTACGCCCGTCTCGACAGTCTCATGAGTAGCAGCTCCGGCAGTCTCAAAAGCCTTACCGCTCCCGCTCTCCAAGCCATCATCCGCGATACCGCCATCGAGCCTGATGCCAAGGAGCGGCAACTCAAGAAGCGTTATCCGCGTGAGTGGCGTCTGATACTCGACAGCATCTTCCCCGCCCTACGCCATTCCGATTACGAGGTCTTTTACACCATAAGACCTTTCACCGTTGAGGAAGCAGCCCGCGTCATCCGCGAGAAGCCGCAGCACCTGAGCCTCAACGAGATGTTCCTTGTGGCCAACACCTACGAGCCTGGTTCACAGGACTATAACGATGTCTTCGAGATTGCCGTCCGCATGTATCCTAACGACGAGACGGCCAACCTGAATGCCGCTGTTATCTCCCTCGGGAAGAACGACCTTGTTGCCGCCCGCCGTTACCTGAATAAAGCAGGCTCTTCGCCAGAGGCTCAGAATGCCCGTGCCGTTTTGGCCATCCGGGAGAACCGCCTTGGTGAAGCTGAACAGCTGCTCCGCGAGATTGACCTGCCTCAGGCACGCCACAACCTCGACGAGTTGCTGCAATACCTGCAATCCATAGAATAGCATAATCATACAAATTCAAATACAATTATTTATTAACCCTTTAAAACATTACAATTATGAAGAAACTATTTTTCTTAGGAGCACTCTTCGCAGTTGGATTAGGATTCACTGCGTGCTCAAGTGACAAGGATGAGGTGGCTGACAATTCCCCTTCTCGTGAAGGTGATGGTTATATTAGTCTTGCCATTAATCTGCCGTCAACTTCTACATTGACTCGTGCAGAAAACGACAACTTTGACGATGGATTGAAGGAAGAATATGCTGTAAATGATGTATCTATTGTCCTATTTAATGGGAACACTTCTTCATCTACTGTCCAGGCCGTTTACACACCTACACTCTCTTGGAACAAAGAGGGAACGTCGACTGACCAGATAACGACAGTAGCAAAACTTATCCAAAGCGTCACTTATTCTTCTACATCTTATTATGCTTTGGTAATCCTAAATAAGCCAACCGGATTGACCATTTCTGTTGGTGACACATGGTCTACAGTCCAAGCAAAGACATTAACCACTACTGTGGCAACAGCTAATGCAGCATTGGTACGAGGAACTATGATGATGGCCAATGCTCCTCTTGCTGATGATGATGGTGGAACGAACGACCCTTCAAGTGCAAATGTTTCGACATTAGTTGAAATACCCAGTAGCAAAATATTCGCAACAGAAGCAGAAGCACGTTCCGATGCTAATCCTGTTGAAGTCTATGTAGAGCGTGTAGCCGCTAAAGTAACAATGGCTGATGCAAGCGGAACTACTACTACTGGTTCTTTGGCATGGTCTTTAGCTGGTTGGATGCTTGACAACACCAACCCGACGTCTTATGCGATACGCAATACGGACGGCATGACTTCTTTCTTCCCGCTTAGAAGTAACCTTATAGTTAGTTCTGGTAACATTGTCAGTGGGGCTAACGAATATCGCTTTGTAGGAAGTGCTCCTGTTAGAACTGGCAAGTCATTGTACCGCACATACTGGGCTAAAGACCCGAATTATGATGATAATGTGACTTTGCTTGACTTTACAGGCACATCTTTCTCTAAATCTTATGGCGAAACAAATCCTAAGTACTGCTTTGAAAACACATTCGACGTGGCTCACCAGACACATCACAACACTACACGTGTAGTAGTACAGGTAGAGTTCAATTCTGGTAATGACTGCTTTACTGTTAATGGCGATGCTGCTTCTGTTTATACTTCAAAGAACGATATGGAAACTGCAGTAAAGGCATTTGTACTTGGCAATGCTGACATGGCTGACTTGATAGGAACAGCTGGAAATATTGATATGACCAATGCCAATTATATTGCTAACGGAAATAAAGTTGGTGCAAGTAATATTACTCTTACTTGGACATCTGAAGCCAATGCAGGAACTTGGACATTAAGTGATATAGCTTTTGATTGTCTGACTTCTGCTGGTACAACAGCATATAATGCTTCAACATTCAAGAGTGACCTTATTGATGCGATTAACTCTGCAGCAGTAGTTAGCTGCTACAAGGATGGTATCTCATATTATCCCATTCGTATCAAGCATTTCGGTGACGATCTGACACCTTGGAGTGCTGCCGACCATCGCACAGCAACCCATTCTTATGAGGATGAAGGTACGTCTCCTACCTCTCGTTATCTTGGCCGTTATGGTGTACTTCGCAACAACTGGTATCACCTGAATATTACTTCGATCAGTCAGATTGGTTCTCCTACCTGTCCCGCTGTGCCTGGTATTAGCGAGGATGTTCCTGATGATCAAGTTTATTCATATATCGCAGTTAAGATTAACGTCCTCAGCTGGGCTAAGCGTACTCAGGACGTAACCCTCTAATGACAACATAATTTTCATAATTGTAGCGAGGCTGTGTCAGAATGGACTCCATATGCGACGGACGAAAATCGACATAGTAGCCAGTTTATTTCTGGCACAGCCTCTTACAATGTGAAGGTAATGACCCTTGATTAAGTTGTATAAAGGAAATTGAAAGCGTTCACAAGGAATATATACGTCTTTAGTCTGTTGCTGTCAGTAATTCTGGCAACAGCATGCAGCAATGATCACGACACCACTGAAGAGGTGCCGGCGGTAGACATACTCTCGCGTTTCAACGCCGAGGGCGAAGCATACCTGACCGTGCAAATTCCTCTGGGTGGCACGGCCTTGACAAGAGATGTAAACTTCGTTGACGGAGGAAATGATGAGTGGAAGGTGAAGGATGTCTACATCCTGATGTTTGCAGGCACCAGCGAGTCGGACGCTACGTTCGCCAGTGCTTACAAAGTGGAATCACCCTCACTCAGTCTCTCTGCCTTTGAGCAAGTAACGGCCACCGTCACCATCACCATCCACGATGCCAACCTGAACACAGGCGACCAGCTGTTCCCCTTTGTCGTGGTGAACAACAACGCCTCGTGCATCACCGCCCAGACACTTACCAGCATCACCTTTGCCAATGGCGGTTCGCCAGTGACACTCACTGGCGGCACATCGACCTTCACGGCCCTGGCCAGCGTGACCATCGCCGACCATAAAGATGCCAGCGGCTACTACCTGATGACCAACGCCACGCTGGCCGACGGCAATACAACGAGTGCCAACGTCTTCAGAATGCCACAGATGTCGCCCACCTATTTCTTCTCCACGGAAGAGGCATCGCGAGGCAACCCCGCCGCTACCATCAGCGTGGAGCGGCTGGCAGCGAAGACAACGGTGAGCAGCGGCCTCGGCGCAGGGACTCATACCATCCTGGGCAACGGGTATGCCACCTTCAACAACAGCGACCTGATGTTTGCCCTCGACAACTACAACACCCGGAGCTATGCCTACCGCCACCTCGCGGCAGTGAGCTATCAACGCTTCGTGGATACAGCCCCCGTGGACGGCAGTTCACCGTCGGCCTACCGCACCTACTGGGGCGAGGACATGAACTACAGCGGCAGCAGCGGCCTCAGCAACACGACCCATGCCGCCTACCTGGCACTTACCGACGAACAGAATACCGCCTTCTGGCACGCCATGGGCACCAACGCCTACTGTGCCGAGAACACCTTCGACGTTGGGCACATGCAGGACGACTGCACCACTTCGGTGCTGGTGCGCCTGCAGCTGAACGGCGGCAGCGACTTCTATACCACCAGCGTCACGGGCAGCGACATCGTGTTCCAGCCACCGCGCAATGAGATTGCCGAGGAAGGCACCAGTGCCTCAGCGTCGTTCAGCCGCCCCACCCGCTCCGCCATCGTGACCTACGACGGATCTGTCATTGCCACCATCGACGACTACCTGCGCCAGTGGCTCATGGACCAGTCAGATGCCCTGCGCTCATGGGTGAGAGACTATGCCGGCGGTGAGCCGCACCACCTGCACATCGCCATGACCAACAATGCCACGACAGGACGTGCCACCGCAACGCTGAGCCAGACGGCACAGACAACCGGCACCGGCTACAGCAAGTTTGAGACAGCCACTGATGCATACGCCGAGACAGGCGGACTGACGCTGAAGGCTTACCTGCAATCGCTACTCAACAGCCTCACCTTATTATATTATAAGGACGGCCACTGCTACTACCGCGTGCTCGTGCGCCACTTCGACGACACACAGACACCGTGGGCCTCGGCCGCCACGATGGCCAACAACACGACACCGTGGGTCTACGGCAACGGCACGGACGCCTACAACAACGACTACCTGGGCCGCTACGGCATGGTGCGCAACAACTGGTACGACATCAGCATCACGAGCGTCACCCACATCGGACAGCCCATCATACCGCCACTCACCACCGAAGCCGACGACGAGGTGGAACAGCTGCTCAACGCCACGCTGAGCATCAGCGGGTGGACCCAAAACAACATAACACCATAAATGAAACGACAGAACACATACCTCACTATCCTGTGTGCAGCGATTTTATCGCTGCTTCTGTCGGCCTGCGCCAACGACGTGCTGCCCGAAGAGGCTGTCGTTGGCGACAGCCAGACTGGGGGGCAGGGTGCTGGCAATGACAGCGTGGCGTATGTGAACCTGCGTATCATCAACGGTCAGGCAACACGTGCTACCGAAGCCGAAGAGAGAGCCATCTACGACGGCATCCTCGCCATCTTCGAGGGTACCGATGCCGCCACCGCTACCCTGAAGACGGCGACCTATATAGACCAGCTCATCAACAACCCCGGCACTGGCAGCAGCATTACTATCACCCAACGGCTGGCCATGGGAGCCCATCCCTACGCTACAGGACAGCGCCGCTATGTGCTGGTCCTGCTTAACACGACAACGACAGGATTCGCCCTTGACGGTACAACACTGAAGTTCAAAAGGGCCGTCATCCCCGATGCCAACAGCGACGGTAGCATAACGCTTAGCGACATACAAGCCCTTACTATCGACTCCGTAGGCAGTCCCGAAAAGCACGTGGGCCTCTTCATGACCAACAGCAGTGGACTGGTGGAGGCCACTGCCCTCTTTGACACCGAAGAGGCAGCACGTGACGGCAGTGCCGCCAGCGTCACCATCAACGTGGAGCGTGCCGCCGCCCGACTGCGTGTGACCAACGGCATTGGCAGCACCACGCTGAGCGACATCAAGCTGGATGACAATGATGACAGTCATCCCACCGTACACCGCATGTCGTGGGCATTGGCATCGGAGGTACTAAGCGGTTTCAGCCTCTACCAGCAGAAATCGCACCAGAGCGGCGATGCCATCTACCTAAGAGAGAACACCAGCACTGCAACCAACATCATCGTGGAACTGCAACTGAAGAAAGGTTCGTTCTTGATGGACGACTGTTATAAGCTTAATTGGTCTGGGTATCTCTACACCAGCGCCAAGCAGTTCGTGGTGTTCCTCAAGAGCGGTTGGGATGGACAAAAGGGCGGCTACGGTCTGAGCGCACGCTCAGCAGATGACATCTATGACAACATGAAGATGGAGCTGGCCGACAACGGTGCCGTTACCGTTACCTTCACGATGGACACGTCAGACTACACCCGTGCCGAACTCACTGGCCTGACAAACCTGAAGAATTTCCTGGAGAGCGACACCCGGGGCTTCAGGAACGGCAAGATGTACTACACCTTTAGTATCCCTTCGATATTCCACAATAATGCCTACAACATGACGCTCGGTGCTGCCAGCATCACCGACATCGGACGCCCTACACCGTAGAAGAAAGAAGACTGAAGATATGATGAAAAGAAGAAACATACGACGACTGATCAGTTCATCATTGAGCACTGCGCTCTTATCGTTTAGCGTGGCACTACTCGCCTCTTGTTCCCTGATGAAGGAAGACCGTAGCGACTGCCCCGACTGCCGCAACACGCTGCGCATCATGCTTCGCTACGATTATAACACGCAGCGCGCCAACATGTTTGCTGACCATGTGGAAGAGGCAACGGTCTATGTGGTCGACCCTGCTACAGGAAACGTCGTGGACTGGCAGGCCACCTGTAACAACGACAGCACACAGCCGCTGCGCTCGCCGTCGTTTGCCTTCAACTTCGAGGAATTGGCTCCCGGCAACTACCGCCTCTATGCCACTGGCCGCTCCGCTGCTGATACCGCCTTCATCACGACGATGTCCCAGATAGCCGACAACATCGACCGACTGCAGTTCACCTTACCCACCACGGTTCCCGCCCAGCGCATGGACACGCTCTGGAATACACTGAAGCCCATCGACATCACCGTGCCGGAGAATGAGCCTACGGAGGCCACCGTCCCCCTGATGCGTCTGACCAACGACCTCAGTGTCGTGGTGTTCCGCCGCGATGGCTCTTTAGACAATGGCCATGAGCGTTACGATGTCAGCGTCACCGACGAGAACCTAACCTTGGGCTACGACAACGAGACGGTGGCTACAAGCCCCATCACCTATCATCCCTTCGCCGCCTGGACAACTGAGACCACGACAGACGACGGCACGATTGCCGAACGAAACGCCCACTACGACCTGTCGCTGTTCCGTCTGCTGGTACATCCCGACGATGCCCGCCGCAACCCACGTCTCATCATCAGCAATCGCGCCACGAACCACGAAATCGTGAACATCGACCTCTGCCACTACCTCGCCCTGGCACGCAACGCCTACGAGACGCAGCACTATGGGGTGCAGGAATACTTAGACCGCGAGTACGACTACCGTCTCGACTTCGGCTTAGACGGTGAAGGTTCCAGCGAGACCTGGAAATACATGACCATCAGCATCAACGTGCTGAGCTGGTCGATAAGGATACAGAATGAGAATCTCTGAACGAATTGGACGCATTAGATGCTTATAAAGAAGATACTACAACGGCTATGGCTACTCCTGCTGACACTCACGGTGGGAGGCGTTGATGCGTGGGGATATACAGGCAATGCGGTCGTCAAGATGACATACGTGGACTATAACAATCCAACTACATCCTACGGTGAGATTGCGGCAGGAGCGACGGCTAAATCAGGATACAACAGCGCTGAATCAAATTATGTGAATTTTGCCAACACCAGTTGGGGCTGCAACTGGCTTACTTTTATTCAAGTTAACGCATCGACTATTCTGGGCAGAATCACCAACGCCACACTGACAGCCGACATTTCCGGTTCAACAGATGATAAGCGTGTAACGACATGGGGCGTGGGCTATAATAATGAAACATGGTCAAGCACATGGACCTATAACACCGCTGACCGCCATCTGATAAAAGTGGGAAGCGAAGTCAGTTCTACCAGCAACAATTCTGGCACATTTAACAATGTGTCCTTCGACATCACCAATGCCCTGAAAAACGACATCGACCATATCGTCAATCTCGTGGTCTATGAGACGGCTGCTGCGGGTGGCTACATCAAGAATCCCGCTGTAACGATAACCTACGATGCTGGTTGGAGCGTGGAGGAATTCAGTGTATCACTGACCGACCTGAACGACCACAACAAGAAGACGACAGGCATGCCTACGCTCTTTAATCCCAGCGGCGGTGCAGTGACATATAGCTATAGTGGTGCGGCGGGCAACCTTGACCAGACCTATCCACCACGCTTGAAGGCTACTGGCGATGCCATTGTGACAGCCACCGTGGGAGGAACCGATTACACCTACACTCTCCACGTGACGGCTCCCACAGGCGGTGGCACCTACGACGCGGCAACAAACAAATACACCTTCGACCAGATAGGCATTATAGAGCAACGCAGTTTCACGGATGTCGATGGTATCACGATGAGTATTAACGGCGGTCCTACAGCACTTGTCGTGCAATTCGGCGACTTCAGGGTGCTGAAGGTCATTGATGCTAACGGCTACTCGCTGCCCAACATTGGTGAGGGAGCCGTTGTCGTACCCTACGAGGGCAACTACGGCGGCACATTCTATAAGTTCGTGGCCGATGCTGACGGCACCATCTACTTTGAGGGAAACTTCGTCAATGCCGTGTGGGTGAAAAACGGAGAGGTGGTGAAAAGCAGCATCTGGTCTACAAAGGAGTTCACCATTGAGAAGGGAGCCACCTACTATCTCTACAATCCCGATCTGGACGGTGACAAGGCATCCACGCCCCTACTCCACAGCTACCGTTTCGAACGCGACAAAGGACTCTTGAAATTCAAGAACCCCAGCGCGACCATCACCGTAGACCTCAGTGAGGGCAGCTATACCAACGAGGCTGTCTCGGGTCTTGGTCTGCCCGTCACCTACGTTCTGTCCAGTGGCTACAACTATGCCAGCATCAATTCCGCAACGGGCAAAGTCACGTTCAAGAAGAGCGAGCTGTTCGACGAGACCTTCCCGCTGGTCATCACCGTCAAGGCCACTACCCCCGCCTGGGGCAGCTATGAGGCGACCAGCATATCATACGACATCCGCCTGACGAAGACCTCGTGGATATTCGACGACAACGACCTCTGGGCAACCAGCGGCAGTGACCTCACCTCTGGCTGGGGCAGTCGTTCCAACTACGAGCACCACAACGGCGACGGCACCTACCATTACACTCTCCAGAGGCGAGTGACCGACGAGGCACTGACCAGCGACGGCACCAACGAACTGCCAGAGACGAAGGGACTGAAATTCACCACCGACAATATCAGAGACCGCCTTGAGATTGCCCCTCACGGTGAGTCGCCCAACTATCTGGCAGCCCTCAACACCACCATCGCAGTGGAGAACGTGAAAGCAGGACAGACGGTGACCGTGGACTGGTATGCTGCCCGCAACACAGCCCGGCTGACTATGACCGATGCTGCCGACATCACCACTGGCGAACTGGCACAGGGCATCAGTACGCTGACGGCCACGGCCGACGGCACGGTACGCTTGACCTTCAACGCCACTATCTCGTATGTCCGCTCCATCAAGATCTCCACGCCTGTCAGAGCCATGGGCACGCTGACCTACGCCAAGACCATCATGAACCCCAGCGAGACGGAAACTCGCACGGGCTATACCATCACCGACGAGGAAACAGGAGCCGATGTGAAGGCAGCATACGGCACCCCCAGCAATTTCAGAAGCAGCAATACCGACGTGGCTACTGTCGATGCGAGTGGCAACATCACCGCCGTGGGCGAAGGTCTGACTTTTATCTCGGCTACCGCATCCCCCCTGAACAGCTTGACTCACCAGACTGCCACGCTGACAACCATGATTGAGGTTACCAATGCCAGCTCACTCAATTCCGCACAGACACGAATCCGCACCATCAATGTAGAGAAGCTTCTCTACGACGTAGGCGAAGGCGGCAAAAGTGCCAATGACGGCCTGAACCGTACAATCCCGGGGTTCACATTGACTTTCGAAGGTGGTCAGGGCGTGAAATGCAACAATGAAGAAAAGCTGACACTGAGAAACAGAAGCGGTTCACAGGGTGTTATGAACATTAGCACACGTATGGCACCAGGGAAATTTGCAGGAATTGCAAAGGTGAGACTTACGGTTTCAAACCTAAAAGACAATCCGCGAGTGAGCTACAACCATTCGGGAGCCACAGAGACTTTGGATGTCACTAACCATGTGCTGGATCTTGATGGCATCTATGGTGAAGCTGTGCATATAACGGCCATCCAAGGCTCGTTTGACATCAGCGACATCAAGATCTACTACGGTGGTGAAGCGGCTTCTATAGACAACTGTCTCGACGACTCGAAGGTGGCTCCGGTCTTCAACTTCCCCACGCAGCATTATATGCGTGTGCCAGGTGACGGCCGCGCTTTCCAAAACGGCACGCCTACATCATCCGACCCCATGAATTTCCGCGCCTCCGAGTTCACCTACACGTCGAGCAACACTGGCATTGCCACTATCGGCCGTGACGGCACGGGAGGCCACCTCATCAGTTCCGGCGAGGCCACCATCACAGCTACGTTCGACGAGACCGACTACTTTGCCCAGTCGACAGCTACCTACACGGTGAGCAACACGCTGCTGTCCGGCGAGAGCTACGACGGACTGGCCATGACGACAGGCCAGTTCATCCACGTCACGGCACAGGCCTCGGCCGACAACACCACACTGACGATGGAGAACGCGGCCACGAACCTCACCTACGGCACCACCCTCGAACGCCGCAACTCCTATGTCAGCAGCGCTACCAGCGTCAACCTGAAGAACGAGACTTCAGAGAGCATTACCGTCTACTCTGTCGACATCATCACCAGTAACGTCAAAGCGTGGCTATACTATGAGGGACAGGAGGAGAACTTCTCAGCACAGGTGCAGTTCACCGGTTTCCCAACAGGACCGATTGCAGGCTTCAAGGTAGTAGACTTCGGCGATATCAACAATCCTATCGACATCACCGATGCCTATAGTTACAAGGTTAGCAGTACGTTCGCCATCGAAGCAAAGCCTGACTATGCCCTATTGGATAATCCTGGCGGAACACTTCCGGGAGGCACAACATGGTATTCTGGAACTGGCGATGCCTACGCCGTTTCACCTGGCACCTCGGAAATACGTCGTATGCTCACGAAGACTGGCAGTGCCGACGGATACCCTGACAATGACTTGAAAGCCATATCGGCAGTCACCGTCATGCAGTTTGATGCCGACCACCCCGTGGTATGGAACTTCCAGAATCAAGTGGACAACACTGGCGTTTCAGGCGAGATGGGCGCACAGTGGTCATATACTAATCCTGGCACTGGCCGTGACAAGTACTACCAGACCTACTTCGACAGCTATATGCCCATCCTGAAGAACGGCGAGGTGGCGAAGGACAACAATGTGGGTGTACTTGTCAATGGTGATATGCGTTACTACGGCGGCACGCCCGGCCTGCGTCTGAACCTGACAAAAGCCAATGCCCACATCAAGTTCCCCGTAAAGGAGAACATGGAGGTGGTCATCACGCTGGCTACATCGGCAGCCGACGTGACCAACATTGTGCATAACGTCAAGAGTGTAAAGCCGCCATACAATACCACTAACACCCTATATGTGGAGCGCGAAGGTGTGAACAGCCCCATCAACGGCTATTTCCTGGCTGCCTCCGATGGTGCGGTAACCCTTGATGCCAGCGACAAGGTGGGTGTCTACATCAAGAGCATCCGCCTACAGGTGCCGGAACTGCATTTTGAAGACGAAATCGCGACGGAGCTGACGGGCAGTGGCTCTCATACCGTAAACTATCAACCCTATAACGCCGTTGAAGGACATACGCTGAACTACTGGGTGAAGGACAACAAAAACTATGATTTTGACGATGTGCAGGTAGCAGACGGCCATGTAGCCACCATCAGCGACGAACAGCGTCACTCCGGCGATGTCACCCTGACCAGCAACGAAGGCTGGGTAACCATCTACGTGGAAGACCCTTCGGCCACGGGTGTGCAGCCCAAGAAGGGCGAGTACAAGCTCTATGCGGTGAACTTCCATTTCGACCCGACCACGGAGGCCATCACCCTCGATGCCAATGGCGAGGCCGTGTTCAACCGCCGCCCCGTTGGCTACGACAAGGTGAAGACCCCCATTGACTACACCATGACCCTGGGTGCGGGCAACCCCCGGGGACGCATTATCCAGTACACCAATGAGAGCCCCGCACTGACCACCTACAGAATGACGGCCTACAGCACTGGCACCATCACGGTGACAGCCACATCGGGCAACGCCACCACGTCGTGTGTGGTCACCGTTGGCGGCCTGTCGTTCGGCGATGTGGCCCCTGTCATGAGCGAGAGCGACGTGAAGGCCAGCAATGTGCTGACCAATCCGCTGCCTTCCGGCTGGTCAGCCAGCGACAGCTATACTTATCAGATTGACCGCAGTGCCTACGGCGACACGAAAGTGGAATGCGACGACACTCCCACCTTTACCACCGAAGGCGGTGTCGACGTGTTGAAGCTGGGCGGTCTCAAGGGCTTTGGTGCCATCCGCGTCGTTGTCACCAACAACACCAGAGGCCAGACGGCCCGCTTCGTGCTCACCCTGTCCTATCCCGCTTCGTCACGCAAGAAATGGTCGTTCTTCCGCTTCAAGGACCACAACAGCCAGTGGGGACTGGAGATTGGCGAGATTGACACCTATAACGACTACAATCACAAGAAGAACAATGTGTCGAAGACCATCAGCGGCTACAACGGCACTGATGCCTCCGACACATGGACAACCTCCAGCACCTGGTCGCAGATTTTCCGCAAGGGTGCCGAACTGCCGCGCTGGGGCAACGACCGCTCCATGAAAGGCGACAACGCCTTCTACGTGCAGGAAACGGCTGGCCTCCAGATAGAGACCGGCAACCAGGGTTTCTACGTTGACCAGCCCGCCCGTGACCCCGGCAACAAATGGGCCTACAACCACATCGGCATCCACAACAACGCCTCCATCACCATTCCCAAGCTGAAGGAGGGCGACTTCGTAAGCCTCAACCTGAGCCGTGTGATTCCTAACAACGGAGCCATCCTGACAGGCTATAATGTCACCGACCTGCGCGGAAAGCCCGTGACCGAGCAGTTCACCATCACCCGCTCGCAGACGGAATGGGAAGCACTCAACAGCGACGGCTCGCGCTTCATCCCTGGCTACTACACCTTCATTGCCCACGGGCAGGGCAGCGATGCCGGCAAGGCCGAGTTCGACGTCACCTTCGAGCTGCTCGACGAGGGCTACCTGGACGTGCTGAGCATCGAGATCTACGACGGCGGCATCTACAAACACACCATGACCGATGTGAAACTGAAAGACCAGAACACGACGGCACCCCATCTGCTACTGAAGGAAGAGGACGAAGAGCAGGCCATTTTGCTCAGCTACTGCCACCCGCTGTGGTCTACATCGACTGGTCCCTGCGAGTATGTGCTCAAGGGCGAGCAACTGCCCACAAGCTACAGCGAGACCTATACAGAAGAGAACAAGACCGAGTGTCGCTATTGGGTGAATGCCACCACGACACAGAAACTGAAGGATGGCCGAAAGAACCTCAGCCTGACGATTGACCACGTCAAATGGCTGTCGGCTGGCGGTATGGAGTACGAGGACGGCCTGCTCACCGTGAAGGAAGGCTACGGCAAGGTGGTGCTCCGCATGAACAACTACACCGTGGAGCGCCGCTACCTGATAGGCTATACGCCCGACTATGTGCTCAACGTAGGCGTAAAGCCTCATCAGGACTATCCCCACACCTGGAACTTCACAGGCATCTCCAGCGGCGAGGTACAGGGACAGGCCGGCAATGTCTATAACAGCATCAAGGATGACAGTCCCAACTGGATCAAGATTGCCAATGCAGGCGATGTCTACCAGCTCAACACCGATTCGAAGGGAGCCTCACTCTACGTGCCTGGCGGAGAGCTGGTGAGCACCGACCGCATCCTGGGAGCCAGGGGCGAAAGCCCGATTGCTGGCCGCGGCTTCGACGAGCTAAACGGGCTTGGTGTCGACGGCAATATCCTGTTCTCTACCAATACCACGGCCGCTTCTGCCAGAGAGATGGCCAAAACTCCGCGTCGCGCTGCCAGTGATGCCAACGACCTGCTCACCTATAGCGTCACGAGCACAAGCACTTCCGTTGGCTCCGACATCAGCGCAGGCAACGGCTATATCAATTTTGGTGCAAGCAAGTTTGAAAGCTGCACTACCGCCAAGTCTGCCACCGGCTTTACCTATAAGTGCGACGGCGGCAACACAAAGTACGTCCTGTTGAAGCCCCAGCGCGCCTTCGAAGCCGGCGATGTCATCAGCATCAAGGCTTGGTCGGGAAACGAGAACGGAGGACTGGCCTTCTGGACGGCACGCACCGACGTAACAGGCACCGTCAAGCTCGTCACGCTCTCGCTGACAAAGATCAACGAGGAAGACCTCCTGACCTATACCGTCACCGTCGACGACGGCATAGAGGGGCTAAGCCAAATCTACGTCTACAACTCGGGAACAACCAGCTACTTCAACGCCGTCACCATCACCCGAAGCACCGTTCCGGCAGGCATGACCCACAACCTCTACACCGCCTCGGCCACCACGTTGACCATCCCCGACCTGAATGCCGACGGCAAGCAGGACTGGATTTACATCAGTGCCGACACCGAGCCCACAGCTGTCACCAACGCCACCAAGGTCTATGAAGACGGCGACAACGACGGACCCGATGCGCAGACGGACGTTTATAAATACAAGGCCACAAGTACCGGCAACGCCTACGTCACCTTTGCCTCAGGCACCAACATCTATGAGATAGGCGTCACCCACATCCTGAAGGACATCCACCAGGTGGGCGGCGTTGGCTGGGCCACCGAGAGCCGCCGTCACGCCATTGACCACACCCTGACGGGCTACTTCACCGTGAACAATGCCAATGCCTACACCGTGAGCTACGACAGCTACGACCTGAAGACGGCCACCGTCGCACTGAGGCGCGTGGCCGAAAACAAGGGCGTACCCGCCAAGGCTGGCGTAGTGCTGAAAGTAGACGACGCATCCAACCTCGGCAAAGCCAACCTCAACACCACCAACAGTCTGCGGCGCGTGCCCCTGTTCTATCCCGCCGTCAGCACCACCGTCATCCCCTACAACGACATGAAGTTCAAACCCGACGGCAACATGATGATGGCCAACCTTGAGGCACGCCTGATGACCCATGAGACCGACAACGGCACGCTAGACGACAACGAAGATGCCACAGACGACACAGGCGACGACAACGGCAGCTATAACCGCTTCATGCTGACCAACGTGCATTGGAAGTACGTGGTGCATACCAGCTACGATGACAACGCCCCTGCTGAGAACAGAACATGGGCAACCATCGACGATGCCGATGCAGCGGGGTTCCACCGCCTGCACATCTGGACTACCAGCGACCCCGGTGTCAGCTACAGTCAGTCCCGCTGCGACGAGCTGAACACCATGGCGGCCAATACGGCCTACCTGCTTGTGCCCACCACCCAGCTCCCTGTTGCCCTGTGGGACACGTTCCTGCCACTATCGAGCCGTCGCTGGGGCAGCCTCGGCATCCGCGAGATTGACTACACCGAGCCCACGTCTGTCCCGCAACTTCCAGTAGCCCCAGCGGGAGCAGAAGCCTCCGAGACACCTGCCTCCTACTACACCCTCGACGGTCGTCGCGTTGCCACCCCCCGTAAGGGCATCTACATTAGAAACGGTCAGAAGGTTGTTGTCAAGTAACTGTGAAGAGAGGGCGCACGGCTGAAACCGACTTCGTTTTGTCAAAATAATTCATAGAAAAAAGCACTCTCCCGACAGGTACTTCTAGACGAAAGAAAGCGCAGAAAGCAGCTCTTTCATGGTCAGATGCCTGCTGCCAAGGAGGCAGATAGCCTCTGCCTGCATGGAAGTAAGGCTCTGCCTCATCGGAAACTAGGCTTAGACGCATCGGAAACAAGCCACTTTTGCATCGAAACCAAGCCTCTTTTAGGGCATAAAACGGCCATTTCCGGGGGTCAGGAAAGCCTCCTAAAACCCAATCCACTGACTTCCAACCACTTACAAAACCACTCATAATTCGCTCATTTGCAACCGAATGACCACCTGCTGAATTCTGAGCGAATCTCAGAGGGGTCATTGTAAAGATTTTTCATAATCCAAAAATACCGATAAGTGCTTTTGCCAATAGCTATAAGCGCAAAAAATGCCATACTTAGTAATAAAAAAGAGATTGCGTTTATAGAATCTATGATTCGCCCAATGGAATAAAAGAAAACAATAGTAACGGTGCTCTTTGACTTTTTGTGGGAGATAATCTTGCATGTTTGCACAAAAAAACATAACTTTGCAGCAAAATGTGCAAGGAATGAACAACTACGCTCCGCAACAACCACACGGCAACAGCAATGAAACGACACAGGTGCTCCGCAAACAAGCTAATTGGGAGGACCTGTACTTCTACCAGAAGACAGTGGTGCTCTACCAGCTGACATTCGCCTTCACCCAGCGCTATCTGAAGCGTGGCGACCGCACCATTGACCAGATGGTACAGGCCGCCCGCTCGGGCAAGCAAAACATTGTGGAGGGTTCTGCTGACGGCATGACCTCGACAGAGATGGAGCTAAAACTGCTCAACGTGGCACGCAGCAGCATCAAGGAACTGAAAGAGGACTACGAGGACTATCTGACGGCACGACACTTGGCACGATGGGACAAAAGCCACAGCCGCTATGACGGTATGCTGAAGTTCTGCCGCAGATACAACAAACTGGCAGACTATCAGCCCTTCTTTGATAAATGGACTGATGAGGAGATGGCCAACATCGCCCTGACGCTCTGCCACATGGTGGACAAGATGATGACCACCTACGAGAAGCAGTTGGAGAAGACTTTCATCGAGGAGGGAGGCATCAAGGAACGCATGACCGCCGCCCGCCTGGGCTACCGCACTAACCAACGCGAAGAAATAGCAAGGCTAAAGCATGAGCTGGAAGCTGCAAACAAAAGGATTGCAGAGCTGGAAGCCAAATTGGCCAGGAGGGGCTAGAAGGGCTAGAAAGACTAGAAGGGCTAGAAAGACTAGAAAGGCTAGAAATACTAGAGCAGTTCTCCCGCAGAAGCCACTAAGCGCCATAACAAAAGTAACGTTATGGCAACAAATGATTTACTGAGGAACAAGGTTAGGCGGAAGAGATTGGAAACATTATTACAGAAGATGCCGACAACGCCAGTAATGACACCGTGGAAGCCTCGGTGCGCAAAAAAAGTATAAATATTTCGCAGCATGTCGGCAAAACTTAATCTTTTTTCGTACCTTTGCCAATCATTAGAATTATGTATTTAAACATTAAGCATTTACAATCATGACAATCAACGAAATGAACTTTGCCGGTAAGAAGGCAATCGTGCGCGTTGACTTCAACGTGCCCCTCGACGAGAATGGTAAGATTACTGACGACACCCGCATCCGCGGTGCCCTGCCCACACTGAAGAAGATTCTGGCCGACGGTGGTGCCACCATCATCATGAGCCACATGGGCAAACCCAAGGGCAAGGTGAACCCGAAGCTGTCGCTGGGCCAGATTCGCGAGGCTGTAGAGAAGGCTCTGGGCGTGCCCGTGGCTTTCGCTCCCGACTGCGCCAAGGCTGCCGATGCTGCCAAGGCCCTGAAGATGGGGGAGGCCCTGCTGCTGGAGAACCTGCGCTACTATCCCGAAGAGGAAGGCAAGCCCGTGGGCGTGGAGAAGGGTACTCCCGAATACGACGAGGCCAAGAAGGCTATGAAGGCCAGCCAGAAGGAGTTTGCCAAGACGCTGGCCAGCTATGCTGACTGCTACGTGATGGATGCCTTCGGCACGGCTCACCGCAAGCATGCCTCTACGGCTGTGATTGCCGACTACTTCGACGAGAACAACAAGATGCTGGGGCTGCTCATGGAGAAAGAGGTGCAGGCTGTGGACAATGTGCTCAGCAACATCAAGCGTCCGTTCGTGGCCATCATGGGTGGCTCGAAGGTGAGCTCGAAGATCGGTATCATCGAGAACCTGCTGGGCAAGGTGGACAAGCTGATTCTCTGCGGCGGTATGACCTACACCTTCGCCAAGGCTCACGACGGCAAGATTGGCAACTCGATCGTGGAGCTCGACAAGCTGGACGTGGCTCTGGGCGTTGAGGAACTGGCCAAGAAGAACGGCGTGGAGTTGGTGCTGGGCAGCGACTGCACGGCTACCAACGGACTGGACTTCGGCACAATGACGGTGAAGCCCGGCTCGAAGATCATCACCTGCCCTGCTACCGACGTGCCCGAGGGCTTCGAGGGTGTCGATGCCGGTCCTGAGAGCCAGAAGGCTTTTGCCGAGGCTATCAAGGGTGCCAAGACCATCCTGTGGAACGGCCCTGCCGGTGTGTTCGAGTGCGATGACTTCACAGCAGGAAGCCGCGCCATTGGCGAGGCTATTGCCAAGGCTACGGCTGAGGGTGCCTTCTCGCTCATTGGCGGTGGCGACTCGGTGGCCTGCGTGAACAAGTTCGGCCTGGCCGACCAGGTGAGCTACATCTCTACCGGCGGTGGTGCCCTCCTTGAGGCCATCGAAGGCAAGGTGCTGCCCGGTGTGGCTGCCATCAAGGGATAAGAAAAAGTAAAAAGGCAAAAAAATTGAGAGTTCTTGCGACGTAGGCAGGAACTCTCAGTTTTTTTTTCAAGAATGAACTGATTATTTCGTCAGCGGAGAGTTGGCAATGGTTCTGGCCTCGGCAGCCTTCTTCTTAGCTTCCTCCAGGTCGTTCTTCAGCTCTGCTGCTTTCTTCTCGGCTTTCTCAGCAGCCTTCCGGGCATTCTCAGCCTTCTTGTTGGCCGACTCGACAGCCTTATCGGCAGCCGCCACCTTCTTCTCCAGCTTTGCCACGTTGGCCTCGGCCTTGGCAGCGTCCTTCACAGCCTTCTCCTTCTGCTTCTGAACCTTGGCTGCCTTAGACAGTTCCTTCGAAGTCATGTTCTTAGCATCGTCGACCGATACCACATCCTGAGCACTCACGCTCTGGGTGCCAAGCAGACATGCTGCCATCATTGCACCCACAAACAACATTTTTTTCATTTCGTTTCGTATTAAAAAGTTATTGACTGGTGCAAAAGTAGGCATTTTACGGCGAACAGCCAAATTTTTTCAGGACATATCCTGCAAAAATCATCATAAATTAGGATTGCACAGTCAAGATGTTTGTAGTACCTTTGCACCCGAAAACAGAAACAACGCAAGAGTAATGAGAAAAAAATATTTCTTATTCTCCCTGGCTTTCGTACTCGTGATGCAGGCATACGCCCAAAAGGACGACATGCGGAAAGCAGTGGAATACCTGGCTTCGCAGGAACTCGGCGGGCGTTATCCTGGTACGGCCGGTGACACGCTGGCCTCGGAATTCATAACCTCCCAGCTCCGCAAGCTGAAGCTGAAGCCTGTGGTCAAAGGCAAGAAGAGCAAAGGCTTCTATCACGACTTCACCTACGGCAAGACTGAACAGAGGGCCACCCACAACATCCTGGCCGTTCTGCCAGGAAAGGACAAACGGCTCAGAAACGAATATATCGTAGTGGGATCGCACTACGACCATCTGGGCATGGGAGGCCAGGGGTCAGGTTCAAGACGGCCCGACACGCTGGGGGTACACCCCGGTGCCGACGACAATGCCAGCGGCGATGCCGTGGTACTGGAACTGGCCAGGCATTTCAAGGAGGCGGGATCGGCACGCAGCATCATCTTCACCTTCTTCGGGGCTGAGGAACAGGGCATCGTAGGTTCCAAGAAGTTCCTGGAATGGATGAAACAGGAAGACAAACGGAGGCGCCATCTTCCCAATAATGTAAAAGGTATAGTGGCCATGGTCAATCTGGACATGGTGGGACGCATGCGCGACAACGCCCTGAGCGTATCAGGCACTGGAACAAGCACAGAATTCAAGGGCTTGGTGGAGAAAGTGGCTGAACAGAGCGGTCTGCACGTCACCTGCGTTCCCGACGGCTACGGCCCAAGTGACCAAGCGGCTTTCGTGGCAGCCGACATCCCCGTGCTCTTCCTTACCACAGGCGGCCACATGGAGTACCACACCCCAGGCGATGTTCCATCGACGCTGAACTATGACGGCATGCAGCAAACGCTGGACTATACCAAGGAGTTAGTGGCCGGGCTGGCAAGCATGCCCACGACACCCGACTACATCAACGTGCCTGGCAGCAGCACAATGAAGCACGCCAAGTTCAAGGTCACGCTGGGTTTGATGCCCGATGTCATGGGAGCCAGCAGCATTCCCGGACTGCGTGCCGACATTGTGGTGGCAGGAAAGCCTGCGCATAATGCCGGTATTCGTAGCGGCGACGTGATTCAGGAGATTGACGGCAAGCCCGTGAAGGACATCGAGGAATATATGCAGCGGCTGTCGGAGCTACAGGCTGGCACCACCATTCCCGTGAAGGTGCTTCGAGGCGAAGATACCATCACGTTTCAAGTGGAGTTGAAAAAGTAAAAAGGTAAAAAAGGTAAAAAGGTGAAGAAATCAGTATATTGGATTTTGGCCGTTGTCATCACATTGGTGCTGAGTGTCTACCAACGCGTGACGGGGCCTACGCATCCCAAGAGCGTGACCGTAGAAGTAAACGGAGAACAATACAAGGTGAAACTGCCCAGAAGCGGTGTGCAGCACGACGAGACGGTAACGCTGAAAGGGGTTCCGTCGGATGTTGACGCACAACTGCATTACCGCCAGTACCCAACGCCCAATGACTATACCACAGCGGAGTTCAGCTGGAACGAGGGCGAGTGGAAGGCAGACTTGCCAGTACAGCCTGTAGGCGGTAAGCTGCAGTATTACATCACGGTGGGAGGAAAGGACTATCTTGCCGACGAACCACTTCTGATACGTTTCCGCAACGATGTGCCCGCCACCATTCTGGTGCCCCACATCCTGCTGATGTTTGCAGCCATGCTGTTTGCAGTCTATACGTTCCTGCTGGTTGTCACACGCAAGAAGTATAGCAAGTGGCTTTGGATCACTACGGGAACGCTGGTTGTCGGCGGGTTCATCTTTGGGCCTCTCGTTCAGCATGCGGCTTTCGGACCTTGGTGGGCAGGATTCCCCTACGACACCGACCTGACTGACAACAAGACGCTCCTGTCGTTCCTTTTCTTTGCAGCTGCCCTGGCCACACTGAAATGGAAGTACAACAGGTGGGTGGTCGGCTTGGCCGTACTGATGATGATTGCCGTCTTTACCATTCCCCACAGCATGTACGGTTCGGAGTATGACTACGAAACTCAGCAGTTGGGAACGGGAAAAGGGTAAAAAGGTAAAAAGGTAAAAAAGTAAAAAGGTAAAAAGGTAAAAAGGTAAAAAAGTAAAATATAAAAATGAAAATTATGAAGATTAAGAGTTTTATGACCATGATGGTTGCTGCGGTGGCCCTCGTGATGGGTGTGAGTTCGTGTGGTAGTGATGACGATGAGCCGGAGGTAGCTGTAGCCGCTGAGGTAGCAGGCTCGTATGAAGGCAATGAGATTGTCATGGTCGACAATGATGAATCGTCTAACGAGACCAAGACCTATGTGTTGACCAAAGTCACTGACGCTTCCATTGACATGAACATTCCTGAAATAGGAATGGGAATGATGACAATACCCGCATTGACGGTGAATGGCATCGGGCTGAAAAAGGAAGGCAACACCATTGCTGGCAGACTTGCTACTTACAACGGCAAGGTGACCAACGCCAAGGGTGAAGAGAAAGCATATACAGTCAGTGACGTAAACATCCTGTTCGGCGACAAGAATGTTGTGGTTACATTCTCATTGAAGTACGGCACCATGCCGTTTATCATGGCGACAACCTTTACAGGTACGAAGAAAAATTGAAAATTGAAAAAAACTTTTTGGCTGGCATGGCTTTGTCCATGCCAGTTATTGGAATCTCCGCACAGACATTCCGAGATTCTATAGAGCTTGAGCCCGTGGTCGTAACGGCTTCGCATTCGCCCAAGGCACTGAAGGACGCACCTGTCGTTACACGGCTCATCACGCTCCACGACATCAAGATTACCGATGCCACCAACATTCAGGACTTGCTCATACAGGAGATACCGGGACTGGAGTTCGGCTTTGCCATGACACAGGAAACATCGCTCAACATGAGCGGCTTTGGCGGCAATGCCGTCCTCTTCCTTGTAGACGGTGAGCGAATGGCGGGCGAGACCATGGACAACGTGGACTATAGCCGGATGAATCTCGACAATGTAGGGCGTATAGAGATAGTAAAGGGTGCGTCGTCGGCTCTTTACGGTTCAAATGCCGTAGGAGGAGTGGTGAACATCATCAGCCGGGAAAACATTGAGCCGTGGACGGCTAACGCAAACTCACGCTACAGTTCCTTCGGTCATGAATGGCGCCACGGGGCCAGTTTCTCATTCAACAAAGGGAAATGGAACTCTCAGACAAGCTTCCAGCATACAGCAATTGACCCTGTCGATCTGCCGAAGGCACACTCTTCCATGGAGATTGCCCAGGAACTGCTGAAGAAGGCACAAGGGCTGCCCTACGACGAATCGGTATTGACAGACGACTCGAACCTGAGCCGTCTCTATGGGCAGAAGACCTACAACGTGAAGGAACGGCTGACATGGCGGGCCAACGACCATCTGACATTTGTGGGCAGAGGTGGCTATTTCTTCCGCACCAGCGAACGCGATACCCACGACTATCACTTCAACGGCTACAGCGGAGGACTGAAGGGCAGGTATGCATGGAATCATGAACGCCACCTGGAACTGTCGTACGCATTCGACCAGTATGACAAGGCAAACTTCATGCCCGACGGCACACGCACCCATGACCATGACTACAGCAACAGGCAGCATGTGCTGCATGCCCTGTACAGCCACTCCTTCGGAAATAACGCCCTCATCCTTGGTGCCGACTACATGAACGACTATCTCTCGACCTACCAGTTCGCTACGGGCACAAGCCACTCACAGAACAACATCGACGGCTATGCACAGTTTGACTGGAACATTACCGAACAGTTGAACATTGTAGGCAGTGTGCGCTACGATTACTTTTCAGCCTCGGCCCAGAAAGCCTTCACCGAGCGTCTCGCAGTTGTTTACAAAATGCCATGGATGACCTTCCGGGCCAACTATGCCAGCGGCTTCCGCGCTCCTACACTCAAGGAAATGTACATGCACTTCGACATGGGAAACATGGGCTATATGCTCCGTGGCAATCCCGATCTGAAGCCTGAGAAGAGCAATAACTTCAACGTCGCTATCGAAAGAACGAACCGCATACGCAATAGCGGATTCCTGGACGGACGCTACAATTTCACCCTCATGGGCTATTGCAACGTGTTCGACAAGCGCATCACCACTATCGACGGCGGCTTGTACAATGGCATGGAGAGCGCGCTCTACTGGAACGAAGACGGCATTACGGTCTGGGGGGTGGATGCCAGCCTGGGACACATCTGGGATTGCGGACTGATGCTCAAGCTGAACTACTCATGGATGAAAGAGACAGGCAGCGTCTACTACTCAGACTTCTATCAGCCCCGTACTCATTCCATGACATGGCGGATAGGCTACGAGCATCGGTTCTCACGCCACTATGCCCTCGATGCGGCACTCTCAGGACGCAGCCAAGGCAAACCGCAATCGGGGCGAACGGATGTCGACGGAGGTTACACCATCTGGAAACTCATGCTTCAGCACCACATCTGGAGAGGTATAAATCTGAATACGGCTATCGACAATCTCTTCAACTACAAGCCCAAGACTTATTATTATTGTTCTCCACTGACAACAGGCACATCGTTCAGCATAGGCTTGTCTATTGACTTCGACAGACTGTAATTCAGAAGAAAACGAACTGTAAAGACTCAACGAACTGCACAAACAGCACGTAGAGGATGAAAAGCGGTGCCGACTGCCGGATGCCCAATGCAAGCGACTCGCACACATCGGAGATACCGCCAAATGAATGGTCAACGAGACCGTAAGCCGCAGAACAGAGGATGACACCAAAAGCAACAACTGGCACCAGCGCATGGCTGAAAGGCGAATGCCACAAACTGCCTGTAGCTGAAAGAAGCGTGGCATGGGGCACGGCGGTGAGTAACAACAGTACACCTATATATATAATAAGGAGAAAGACTGCCACCCCCAAAGCCTGTCCGTGACGGACTATTGGCAAGGCACAAAAGAGCCTGCTTCTGTAAAGACACCCGCCAGCCATGGCCAGCAACACCAGCCACACCAGCCACGGCGTGGCCAGCATATCGGTGAAATGGGCAAAGAACCAACGTGCCCCCTCACCCGAAAGCAAGGAGTGAACACCTTCTGTCATCGTGGCCGAGAGCAGCCATGAGAGGAAGACAAGAACAACCTGGGCCAGCACCAGAAAGACAGCAAGGCGGGCAACAAGGCGGCTACTCTTCATCAGGTTCAATATTGTCGATGTCTATGATACGCAACTCCAAGGCCCGTACCACCAGACGGGTGGCGTTCACGCCAGTACCTCCACTGGGGAAAAGCTTCTGCACCAGTTCGTTCTGACGTTTCTCCAGACTCTTCACGCCAAAGGGCATGCCACGCAGCTGGGTAATCTGTTCCTTCGTATAGCCCAACGCCAGGTGGCGCAGGAAGCGCTCATCATATTCGTCAATCTCATAGTTGACCAGGGCTTCCTGCTTAGCTATCTGCCCGCTGACACTACGTTTGAAACGCTCCACAATCTTGCGCAGAATGGGCTCATTGAACACCAGCTGCTTGCCTTCCATTACGGCACTCACGTCGTGACGGGTGAGCAGTTCGCCTGTCTTCAGAATGATGCCATCGGCTCCAGCATCGAGCACGTCGACCCACAGTTTCTCGTTCAGAATCTCACCCGTAAAGATGAGTATCTTCACCTGAGGATGCAACTCACGCGTCTGACGGCATATCTCTACTCCTACGGTTGTGGAACCGCCCAGTCCGAGGTCGAGCAGCACAAGGTCGGGCAACTGCTGTTTTAGCAACTTCCAATAGCTGGCCTCGCTATCGGCTGTACCTATGATTTCGGCTTCCGGGATGTCGTTACGAATAATTCCCTCTGTGCCTTTCAGTTCCAAAGGCACGTCTTCCACGATGATTACTTTGAAGTTTTGCATTGTTGTCTGGGTAGTGTAATAATGATTGTAGTTATGTTATCTCTCAGTTCGGCCTTGATGCCGCACCCCCTTCGGTTGGTGGCCTCGCCCAGATCGCGCACAATCTGGCGGCACAACAGATAGGGAATGTTGTCTATACTGGGCGAAAACAGGCTGGCAGCCTGCTCGGCAGTAAGCTGGAGCGACGGCATGGCGACCAGGCAGTCCACGTAATGAGCATCTTTGGGCTCATAGCTGATGTTTAGCTTTTTCTGCCGGGAAGTCTTCCGCAGAATCTCGAAGAGGTCGTCGAGAAGCACCTTATCGGCCAAGACATCATGATCTAAGGGAACGACATGAGGCTTCACACGCTCCACCTGCCGCATGGCTTGTTCACTCAGCATACTGTAAAGTTCACGATAATAGGATGTTACATCGAGCAACGGAGCTATGTCGTTGGCATCGACCAGTTGACGGATGCGGCTGGGATAATACATTGTTTCGTGTTTCAGGGCCGAGAGACAGTTGTCGAGTACGGCGTTGGTCACGTGAAGATTGGCCTCTTCCAACTCAGCCCGACGTAGCTCGTCGCCCATCAGTTCCAACTGGGTTTGTTGTTCCTGTTGTCGGCGAGCAGAACGCTTCAAAGCATGAAGCACCTGAACTATCACTGCCACAAGAATGGCCAGCAACAACACCACCAATACCACCACACCCGTAATGAGGTTAGTCTGCGACTGCTGCATCTTACGACAGTAGTCATCGAGCGTGATGTCGGCCGACAGTTCCTTATACAACAAGGTATAGATGCGGTTATTATAGGCATAGAGTTGCCACTGGTGCAGCGCAAGGGCTGCCACGGCACTCTCGTTACGCATATCGAGGATAATATCGTAGTTCAGTCGGATGCTGTCGTGCAGCCATATCACTTCGGCTGGCATCGTAGACAAGCGTCCCTGCCGGGCAAGCGTGTCGGCACCATCGGGACACGCACTGAGATAGTACTGGTTGAGTGCCATTCGGCAACTGTCGGCAAAGAGAAGGGCACGCTCATAGTTGCCGTTGACATTGGAGAAGAAAGTCGAATCAGCCCACTTTTTTGCATCATCCAAATGACGGGTCTGGGCCTGTAGGCCAGAAGACATGCACAACAGGGCTAACAAAAGCCTCAATGCCCCCTTGGGCAGACGGAAAAAGAAGCGGCTGCCCTGCCCCTCCCTACTCTCGGCATCAAGCAGGCAGACGGAGAATATCTGGCTGATCTTGCGATACTTCTCAATGATGCCACGGCAGTTGAGCAGACCAAAGCCATGACTTGCAGCCTTCATGCCATCGTTGATGATGCGGTGATCGAACACATGGGCCAGTTGCTCTTCGTTCATGCCCTGCCCCGTATCGGACACCGATATCTCCACATAATCGTCTGCCTCCTCGGCCTGTACCGTCACCTTCCCTCCTCCATCGGTAAACTTACGGGCATTGTCGGCCAGGGTGTTCAGCATAAAGAGTGTCAATACACGGTCGGCTTTCACAACAGCATCGGTCGGCTGTACGACCAACTGCACATTCTTCATAAGGAAAGCCGTACGGCCCTTGGCCACCAGATCGAAGAGTGGCTGTAGGGCAAACGACTCGATGTGCAAGTTCAACTCACCCTGACGCAGCTGAATCCAATGAGTAAGTATCTGATTCTGCTCGTTGATCTTATCTGTCAGCTCCTGGATATATTCTAGCGAAGCCGCTTGCCGTGAAGGATCCTGTTCGGCTGTCACACGATGCACCTCATGCAGCATGCGGTCTATGAACGGCGTGATGCTGTTCACCAGCGAGACCTTTGCCCGCTGCTCCAAGGCACGCCGCTGGCCTCGTTCAATATGAAGGCGGCTCTGTGCCAATTTCTCAGAGAGTTCTTCTTCCTGCTCACTCATCAGCGGCATGTCCCTACGGCGCTGACTGCGAAAATGCCAATAGGTAAAAATGCCTATCAACAACAACAGCACCACTACCGCCGCTCCCACAGCCATAAGGAGTTTGTTCAGCCGACTCACTGAATAGTCGAGCTGTCCAGCACGGGCTTCCAGCGAGCGATCCTGTCGGGTCTGTTCCTGCAAATCCAAATAGATGTTACGGTTATAGTCGCTCGACACCTTGTCGTCGATAGCAGAATAGGCCACACTGAGCTGTTCACGGATGCTGGCTACAAGGTCTGGAGCCTGATTGATGGCCGAGTCAGCCAGTGCCTGCTCCAGATAGAACAAGGCCGAGGCATTGTTGCCCGTAGCCCGCGAACAGGAGGCCAGAGTGCGGTAGGCACCAGCAATCTGATAAACGTCGCCATACTGCTGGAAGAGACAAAGAGCCTCTTCGGCCAGCTGCGAGGGCAGTTCGTCGGTTGTCACCTCGTCGGTATTCACATACTTCATGGCATAGAAATTGTCGCGGAGGAGCTGATCACGAGCATCGGGACTGGCCAGATGTTCGGCCAATGCCTCCATTGAGTTGGCCACGAAATAGGGGTAGTCGTACTGTCGCGCTATGAGTAGACAACGTAGCAGATGGTCGAACTCCTGCTGGTTGATTTCTTCTTGTGTGCCCGTTGTAATAATGCCACCGGCACCCACATTGTACAGGTAGTTCAGCAACTGTCCCACGTCGTAGTTCATCATTTCCTCCGACATGGAGAAGCGGTTGGCCACCCAACTAATCTCCTTCAGCGCATCCACCGACTGCTGTTCCAGTCCCACATAATAATAATAGGTGGAAGTGACAATAGCCAGTTCCGTCTCAGCATAGTGCAGGCGGGCCAGCAGATGCTCACTCAAATTGGAGCGTTCTTCGTTGATTCGGCGTAGAGAACGTAGGGCTTTTTCGCGATAGTCATAGAACTCACGATTATGGGAACGACGCTGGCAAAGGCGCATCTGCTGAATATAAGCGATGAGCAGTTCTACCTCGTTGTCGGTTATCTTCGTAATGGTGTCCAGTTTCTGCCGTGCCTCCTCATAGTGCATGCGGGCAATCGATGCAAAAGCCAGATTGTTGAGAGCCTCAGCCTGACCATCTTGATAGGACGAAGCCTGCGAAAATGCCTCACGGGCATAGTAGACGGTTGAGTCGAGATTACGGTAGTGATAGGCATAAGAAAGAGAATTCAGCTTGTCCACCGCCTGCCTATCTGGCGATGAACAAGCTGAAAAAACTATGATGGTAAGGAGTAGCTTAAGCGCGTGCCTTAGCCACATACCCCAGTGCCTCCTTGCACTTGTCGGTGACATACTGCCAGTCGCCAGCCTTCACCTTGTCGCCGGGGAACAACTTCGAGCCCATGCCCACACAGAACACGCCAGCCTTGAACCACTTGGTCAGGTTCTCCTCCTCGGGAGCCACACCGCCAGTAACCATGATCTTCGACCAGGGCATCGGAGCCTTCAGGCCCTTCACCATGTTGGGACCCACCACGTCGCCGGGGAACGCCTTCGTCAGATCGCAACCCAGCTCCTGGGCCTTGCCGATTTCGCTTACAGTCATGCAGCCAGGGCAGTAGGGAATCAGGCGACGGTTGCAAACGGGTGCAATATCAGGATTGAACAGCGGACCCACCACGAAGTTGGCTCCCAACTGAATGTAAAGCGATGCTGTGGGAGCATCGACCACCGAGCCAATACCCAATGCAAGCTCAGGACACTCCTTGTCGGCCCATTTCACCAGTTCACCGAAAATCTCATGGGCGAAGTCGCCACGGTTTGTAAACTCGAAGGCACGCACACCACCCTCATAACAAGCCTTTACCACATTCTTGCAGGTCTCCAGATCCTTGTGATAGAACACGGGCACCATGCCGGTGTCACCTATCTTCTTCAGTACTGCTATCTTATCAAACTTTGCCATTGTTCTTCATTTTTATCGTTGTACACGTCCGTTTGCATTGCCGCCTGCCAACGCCTCAACCTCGTCTACAGACACCAGGTTGAAGTCGCCGTTGATAGTATGCTTCAAGGCAGAAGCTGCCACAGCAAACTCCAGGGCCTCGCCCTGAGTCTCCTTCGTCAGCAAACCGTGGATGAGACCGCCGGAGAACGAATCACCGCCACCTACGCGGTCAATAATGGGATTGATCTCGTAACGCTTCGACTGGTAGAACTCCTTACCGTCATAGATCAGGGCCTTCCAGCCATTGAATGTAGCCGAGAAGCTCTCGCGGAGCGTAGATACTACATACTTGAAGCCGAACTCCTGCATCATCTGCTTGAAGATGCCCTCGTAACCAGCAGCATCGGTCTGACCACCTTCCACGTCGGCATCAGGCTTGAAGCCCAGACACAACTCAGCATCCTCCTCATTGCCGATGCAAACATCGACATATTTCATCAGCGGGCGCATGATCGAGATGGCCTTCTCACTGGTCCACAGCTTCTTGCGGAAATTCAGGTCAACGCTCACCGTCACGCCATGACGCTTGGCAGCCTCACAAGCCAACTTTGTCAGCTCAGCAGCCTTGTCGCTGATGGCAGGTGTAATGCCGCTCCAGTGGAACCAGGAAGCACCCTCCATGATAGCATCAAAATCGAAGTCCTCAGGACTTGCCTCGGCAATCGAAGAGTGGGCACGGTCGTAGATGACCTTCGATGGGCGCATTGAGGCACCCGTCTCAGCATAGTAGAGTCCCACGCGGTCACCGCCACGGGCCACGAACTCGGTGTTCACGCCATAACGACGCAGGGCATTTACGGCAATTTGTCCGATCTCGTGCTTAGGCAACTTCGACACAAAGTAGGCCTCATGGCCATAGTTGGCCACGCTGATGGCTACGTTAGCCTCGCCACCACCGGGGATGATGCGGAATGATTCACTCTGGATGAAACGGTCGTTGCCCTGGGGCGACAGGCGAAGCATAATCTCGCCAAGTGTTACAATCTTTGCCATTGTTTTCTGTTTGTTTGTATAGATTAAACTGATTTTTCGTTTGTGCGTACAAAAATACATATATTTTCTGACATACCCAAAGGTTAACGCAAAAAATTAACGTAAACGCTTACAAGGGGTGGAACGCCCTGCCTTCCTACACATAAAGATAGAAGCAGGCACGCAGAATGGCGTAAATGAGCGTAAAGATGAGCACACTGATAACCACATCAACATCAATGTACTGGTAACCTGAAGAGGTGTACTGCGCCGACACGAAACGTCGGCCCGTTCTCCATCGACGACTAACGCGCTGATGGAACATCCACACGCCCGTACCCACCAGTCCACCCCACAACAGTCCAACGAGGATGTCGCCGGGGAAATGGACACCCAGATACAAGCGTGTCCAACAATTGACGAACGACCAACCAATAAGGAACAGTGTGAGCAGACGGCTTCTGATGAGCAGCGAGAAGAACACAGCGATACTGAAGGTGTTGCTGGCATGGGCAGAGAAGAAACCATAGCGTCCACCACGATACCCATTCACGGTGTCAACGAGGATGCCAATCTCAGGGTCACGGGAAGGACGCCATCGGGCCACCAATGGCTTGACCACCATGTCGTCAAGCGAACCTGCCACCAACACGCATAGGGCAGCACAGGCCACAATGAGCAGTATCTTCTTGACGTTGTCGTTATTTCTGAGCACCAGAAAGAAGAGGGCCAGATAGAGGGGTATCCAAGTGACAGCCGTAGTGAGCGTCTTCACCAGTCCATCGAGGAAAAGCGAAGTGCTGCCATTCACTGCCAGGAGCAGTTCTTTATCAAACGATATAAGTGCGTTCCAGTCCATTCCTTATATTACTTCAATCTGTTTCGTTTTGACCCATCCCTGCTTACCATCGGCCACGCGCACCTCTTTCCACTCGCGCATGGAGTCGTCGGTGATAGTCACACGGGTGCCTTCGTGGAGTATGAAGAGGTCGGTGCCGTTCTGGGCAGGTGTACTCTTCACGTTGACTGCCGACTCCATGATGATGGCTCCCTTGCGATAGAGGTGGTCCTGCTGCTGACTATAGGCAAAGAGATTGCTCAACAGGAAAAGAACGAGCAAGGCAAAGGCACCAAAGAAGCCCACCTTGCGCAGCCAAATGGGTTGGGAGAACAGATAGACCAAGGCCAGCACCACGGCCAGCGCCAGGGCGAAAAGTGCCGTATAAGCCCAACCGTCAACACTACAGAAGTTGACCAACGAACGGTACCACGTAACGAAGAACATCTCCGACTCAGGCACTATCTTGTCGATGGTCTTCGAACGGGCCATCTGAAGGTTGAAGCGCACGTCTGCATCACCTGGTGACAGCTGTAATGCCCGCTCATAATTGAGCACGGCACGGGTAATGTCATCGATGCGGTAATAGGCATTGCCCAAGTTGTAGTAAAGCTCGCTGCTCACGCCCTGACTCAAAAGCGAGTCGTAGAGCAGGATAGCCTGCTGGTAATGTCCTTCTGCATAGGCACTATCGGCCAGGTTCTTCAGCTGTTGGCTGTTAGCTGTTGGTTTCTGGGCATTGGCATTCAGCGAAAAGCTAAATGCCAAAAGCAAATAGCCAAAGGCCAGAAGCACAGCACCTACGGGACGGCTAACCTTGCGTTTAATCACACCTTCAATCTTTTCTATAGCTGTCATAGCTTTGGTATATACCTTACTCATGTTGCCTTTTGGATCGCCAGGAGCATAGCGCTGGAACTCGCAGAGATTCAGAGCATCAAGGAACTGGTCGACAGTAGAACCGTCAACACCATGCTCCGATAGGCGTTCACGGATATTGTCCTGCGAGAGTTGGGCAACGGGAATGTTGAGTTTGTCACCCACATAGCCCCAGAGCGTGCGCAATACCTCGTCGTAGAAATCACCCGAACGATTCTCCTGCATGAGCCGCGAAGCCTTCTTCAAGCGTTTTGCCGCCACCTTATTGGCCTTTCCAGCACGCGAGCCGACCACATCGGCATTGGCAATGGCCCGCTTGCGGAAGACAATGAAGAGCGACACGAAGATGCCCAGCAGCAGAATGATGGCCACCCAATAGCCAACACTACCGAAGAAGTACTGTCCGGGAGCCGACTGAGACACACGGCCCAGTTTGATATGTCGGATATCATTAGCCAGCATCTTCACATCCTCCTGCCCAGAGAAGTCCTGCACGGATGTCACACTACCGTCGCCTTTGTCCACATGAATCTGGAAAGCCTGCGTACGCGAGGTCTTGTACTGGCGACTGCCAGGGTCATAATATGAGAACTGGATGGCAGGTATCTCATAGTCGCCTTGATGGCGTGGCACGGCAAGGAAGTCGTAGACCATGCTACCTTCAACACCATTCACTGTGAGACGGGTCTTGTCTGTTAGCTTGGGGTCATAAGTATCGAAGTCCTTGGGAAACTCCACTACAGGCTGCTTCACCAGCTTCAGGTTGCCAGTACCGCTTACGACTACACGTAGCGTAATCGGGTCGTTGGCCTTCACTTTGTTCTTGTCGAGCGAGGCAGACACCGTGAACTGGCCTACACCACCCGAAAAGCCTGCCGGACGGGAAGGCAACGGGTCAACCTCAATCTCGATGCTTGGAGCCTGAATAGCTTTCTTCACCTCAATATACCCAGAGCCACCGTTGAAGAAAGCCTCAAAGGGGTCGATATTGCGGTTACGCTGCACCACGATGCCATTAAACGTGATGCTGGGTACCTTGAGTTTGCCAGTGATCTGTGGAAACATCACGTACTGGCTCCATGTCACAGTCTTATAGTTGCGACCGTTCAGCTGTTCCAACTTAAAGCTCTTCTCCTGTGGCAGCGGCACTTCCTGGGTATGGAACCCCTGAAGGTCGGGCATCTTGCCTTCGAGCTGGGTCAGGTCAACGAGCGTGTAGACCTTGTAAGTAAGCAGGACTGGTTCCTGCTCCACGACCCTTTTCTTGTTGGCACTGACCTTCACAAAGAGGTCACTTCCCGAGATGGCCGTACCCGCATCGCGCATCTGGTCTTGCTGTCTGGCTGATGGCTGTTGTCCATTGGCCTTGGGCTGTTGAGCCTGTCCGCTCACCACAATCTTCAGTGCGTTCGACGATATCTGGTTGCCATCGGCAGTCACCGTAGCAGCTGGTATGGTAAAGGTGCCGTTCTTCAAGGCACATAAGATAAACGTATAGGTGACTGACGACGACTGGGTGGTCTTGCCGTTGATTATCTGAAAACTGGATTGCGTCGAGGTGCTGGGGCCCATCAGGACTTCAAGTTCTTCGGGTATCTGTCCCATGCGGAAGCCGCTGACTTCGTGGGTGTTGACAGTATAGGTCACCCGGAACCTATCACCCACGGCCACCTGCGACGGGCCGTTGGCCATGAGGCGTTGCGCCCTGGCGGTCACCATCAAAAGACTAAGGAACGATAATATAAAGAATAAACGTTTCATACACTTCTATGATTTTCAAAACATCACCAGTTTTTCTCGTTCTGTCGGCGCTGCGGCTGTTTCTGAGCCTCGTTCATGCGCTTCTGTGTCTGCTTTTCCTGCTGCATGGCAGCATTAAGCAACTGTTCAGCATTCTCCTTGCTCATCTGAGGCTTCTGCTCCTGCTGCTTCTGCTGGTCTTGCTTCTGCTGTTTGTCCTGATCTTGCTTCTGCTGGTTCTGGTCCTGCTTCTGCTGATCCTGCTTCTGTTGCTGGTTCTGATTCTGCTGGTTCTGATCCTGCTTCTGCTTTTGATGCTTGCAGAGTATCAGGTTGTAGCGAGTCTCATCGTCATTAGGATTCAGGCGAAGAGCCTGCTTATAGCTTTCGATGGCCTCACCATACATCTGATGCTGCTGGCAGACCACACCCATATTATGATAGGATCGGGCCTTGCGCAAGGGATTGGTCTCCAGCTGGCCTGCCTTTTGATATTGTTCGATAGCAGCAGAGTCTTTTTTCTGGGCCATCAGGGCAAGTCCGAGGTTGTAGTGTGCCTGCGGGTTCTTGTCGTTCTGCTCCACAGCCTTGCTGTAAGCTACCTCGGCCCGCTCGTAATCGCCTTTCTGGAAAAGGCGGTTACCCTGACGAATGTACTGACGGTCAGTCTGTGCCTGAGCACCTGCTGCCACCAACAGCAACATGACAGCAGCAGCTTTTTTCTTGCTGCCAAAGAGTG
>CAMZBS010000007.1 GCA_947304695.1 uncultured Prevotella sp. | reverse complement strand
GCATTCCCCACGGTTGGCTGAGCGGTTGGCTTCGTGCAGGCTCATGTAGCACTTGCCTGAAATGGCCATGCAGAGTGCTCCATGGCAGAACATCTCGATGCGCACCTTTTCTCCGTTAGGGCCGCAGATGTCCTCTTCCTCAATGTGGCGATAGATGTCGGCCACCTGTTCCATCCTGAGTTCGCGGGCTAGTACCACCACGTCTGCAAACTGGGCATAGAATCGCAATGCCTCAACGTTTGAAATGTTGAGCTGTGTGCTCAGGTGAACCTCCTGTCCCACTTTGCGGCAGTAGGTCATGACAGCCACGTCGCTGGCAATCACGGCACTGATACCAGCCTCGTGAGCCGCATCAATGATCTGGTGCATCAGTTCCAGGTCCTCTTCATATATAATGGTGTTCACCGTGAGATAACTCTTCATGCCGTTTTCATTGCAGGTAGCAGCTATCTCGCGCAGGTCGTCGATGGTAAAGGCACTGGCCGAATGGGCCCGCATGTTCAGTTTTTCAATGCCAAAGTAAATGCTGTCAGCTCCTGCTTGTATGGCAGCGGCCAGCGATTCACGTGAGCCAACAGGTGCCATGATTTCAAAATCGCGTGCGTTCATGGGTGCAAAGTTACAAAAAAAATGCAACTGAGTGCTTAGAAATGAGAAAATATTTGTAACTTTGCGCCCGATTTCAAGGGGTGTCCGCAGTTGCGGGCTGAGATTATACCCTCTTAACCTGATGCGGGCAATGCCGACGAAGGGATGAACGGAGTATTTTTGAACAAGACCCCCTTTTACTTAATTAAACAATTCAAGAACTAAAAGGGATGAAGAAATCTTTCTTTTTCATGGCACTTCTCTGTGCCACAGCAGTGCAGGCTGCCGAGACCGATTCGTTGAAGACGGTTGAACTGCAAGACGTACAGGTGCGTTCCACGCGTGCCTCGAAGACCACACCGATGGCTTTCAGCAACATGAACCGTGAACAGATTGAGCAGGTGAACCACGGAAAAGATGTTCCCTACCTGCTGTCGCTCACACCCAGTGTGACCTTCACCAGCGATGCAGGCAACGGCATCGGCTACACCTCGCTGCGCATTCGCGGTACTGCACCTGAGCGCATCAACATCACAGCCAACGGCATTCCCATGAACGATGCCGAAAGCGCCCAGCTCTACTGGGTGAACATGGGCGATTTTGCCAGTAGCGTGCAAACCATGCAGATACAGCGCGGTGTGGGCACCAGCACCAACGGCGCCGGAGCCTTTGGAGCTTCGGTCAACATGCAGACCGAGAACATTGGCATCAAGCCTTTCATGGGCATTGACGTGAGTGGCGGCTCTTATTATTCGCACAAGGAGACCGTGCGTTTCGGCACAGGACTCTTGGGCGAACACTGGGGACTGCAGGGGCGTCTGTCCGACATCGGTTCCAAGGGTTACATAGACCGTGCCTCAACCCACCTGAACAGCTATTTCCTGCAGGGCGGCTACTTTGCCGACAACACCGTGGTGAAGTTCATCACTTTCAACGCCATTGAGAAGACCTACCATGCCTGGGACTATTCTTCCAAGTATGAGCAAAGCGTCTATGGCCGCACGTTCAACCCCTGTGGTGCCATGACATGGGACAACGACAAGTTCTATGACAACCAGACCGACAACTACCACCAGCAGAACTACCAGCTCATCTGGACACAACGCTTCAACCACAGCCTGAACCTGAATGCCGCGCTGCACTACACCCGTGGCGACGGCTACTATGAACAGTACAAGATTGAACCCAAATGGGCCGACTACGGGTTGTGGAAGGCCGTTTCCGGCGATGTGCAGACTGACGGAACGCTGACCTACAAGCCCATCGTGAAGGGCGACCTGGCCCGGCAGAAGAAGATGGTGAACGACTTCTACGGCACCGTGATGTCGCTGAACTATGACAACCAGGCCGGACTGCAAGCTACCGTGGGCGGTGGCTGGAACAAGTATGACGGCGACCACTTTGGAAGTGTGTTCTGGCAAAGTGCCAACCCGTACAAGTATTACTACAACAAGGACAACGACGCAAAGTGGAAGGATGCTGACGGCAACAAATACTTCTATAGCTTTGCCGATCCCAAAGTGTCACAGCCCGACCATGAATACTACCGCAACAACGCCAAGAAGACCGACTTCAACGTCTACGGCAAGGTGAACTACACCTTCTGGCAGGGTCTGAATGCCTACGTTGACCTGCAATACCGCCACATTAACTACAGGGTGCAGGACCCCAGCGACTGGTTCGTGGCCGATAAGAGCAATGACTATATCATCGACGACAACTTCAATTTCTTCAATCCCAAAGCTGGCCTGAACTATCAGATTACGCCCAATCACCGTGTCTACGCCTCCTACGCCATTGCCCACAAGGAACCCACCCGCAACGACTATGAGTCAAATCTGGGACTGGGCATCAAAGACGAGCGGCTGAACGACCTGGAATTGGGCTACAACTATCGGTCACCACAGTTCTCGGCAGGTGCCAACTTCTACTGGATGGACTACAAAGACCAGTTTGTGCTCACTGGCGAACTCAACGACATTGGTGAGGCTGTGGCCATAAACGTGCCCAAGAGCTACCGCCTGGGCGTGGAGCTTGAGGCCGCGTGGAAACCGCTTGACTGGCTGCGATGGGATGCCAATGCCACTTTCTCAAAGAACCGCGTAAAGGACGCCCACGTAACACTCGACGACGGCAGCACCGTGTCGGTGGGCGATACGCCGCTGTCGTTCTCTCCCGACGTTGTCTTCAACAACATCCTCACCTTCACCTGGCACGGATTCAATGCCAGTGTGCAGAGCCGCTTCGTGGGCGATCAGTATCTTACCAACTCCGGCTTCAAGACCATGACGGGCTATGATGCCAACGGCAACGAGACCACCGAGTCGCTGCTGCTGAAGAGCCACTTCACCACCAACGTTGACCTGAGCTACTGTTTCGGCCTGCCTTCCTTCGGGGTGAAGAGCGCCACCGTGGGCGTGATGCTGTATAATGTATTCTCCAAGAAGTACGACACCAATGGTTGGGCGGCTCCCGCCTACAAGATGCAGGGCGGACAGGTGGTGGCCTACAACGGCAGCTATGCCACCGACGGTGCTCTCTGCGACCAGTGGGCAGTGGGTTTTGCACCGGCTGCACCCTTCAACTTCATGGCCCACCTCTCTGTAGATTTCTAAAGCATGGATATGAACATCGACTGGCTTGACGCCCTGACCACTGTTCTCGGTCTTGTTTACATCTGGCTCGAGTACCGTGCCCACATCGCCCTTTGGGTGGTTGGCATCATCATGCCGGCCCTCGACGTTTACCTGTATTACAGCCACGGTCTCTATGGCGATGCCGGCATGGCCGTCTACTACACGCTGGCCGCCTTCTACGGCCTGTTTATCTGGAAGTTCAAGAAGACCCGCAAGCTGAAGCTCGACCTGCCCATCATCCGCATGCCCCGGCGGCAGTACCTGCCTGTGTTGTTGTTCTTCCTGGTGGCCTGGGGCGCAATTTACTATATATTAGTCACGTGGACTGACTCCACCGTGCCCCTGCTCGACTCGCTCACCAATGCTCTTTCGTTTGTGGGTCTGTGGGCTTTGGCCCGCAAGTATCTGGAACAGTGGTTCTTCTGGATGGTGGTCGATGTCATTTGTGCCACGCTCTACATTTATAAAGGCATCCCCTTCAAGGCTGGACTCTACGGCCTTTACGTGGTCATTGCTGTTTTCGGCTATCGGAAGTGGAAGGGAATGACCAAGGAAGTGAGGAGTGATAAGTGATGGAAGTCTTTCATCTGAGTTGTATAGATGTATATGTTTGATTCCCAGTGATTTATAAACGATTTACAGCTAAGCCTCAGTTGCACTGCAGCTGAGGCTTAGTTATAACACAACGGAGCCTCAGTTATGATGCAACTGAGGCTCCGCTGTAAATAGTGTAAAACGGGGGTTATTTTCTCACGCAGCGCACCGAGTGGCCGAAGTTGTAGGAATGGCCCGATGTGCTGTAGACCACAGTGTTGTTCGACGTGGCATTGATGCGGAACGTGTTCAGCGTGTTTTGCTTCAACAGGGCATCGTACATGATGGTCTTCGACCAGAAGTAAGCATCCATACCCTCTTCGGCATCGCCGTTGGTGGCCGAGGAGAAGTAGCCGCCGGGCAGGGCGGTGAAGCCGTTCATGTTGTTGCCCTCACCGTTGTTCGACCATGAGAAGGGGGCATCGCTCTTGTAGCGAACGGCAGCAGCGCGAGCATAGGTGCGCAGCTGAGCCCACTGTTCGATGGTGGGTACCTCCCATCCCTCAGGAGCCAGACCCTTGTCGCTCAGCACGGCATAGCCATTGTAGAGTCGTCCGTAGAGCATCAGGAAGTCTTCGCCGTCGGAGTAGTAGTGGTTGCCGCCGTCGGTGGCACCGTTCCAGGCATCAAGCTGGGTAGACTTGAAGTAGGGAATGAGCGTGCCGTCGCGATAATACTCCGTGGCCAGATTCTCGGCCATCCAGTACTGGGTGCCGATTTTCACGGTGCAATAGAGAGTCTCTTCCGTGCCGCGCACGTCGTTGAGATAGTCGGGTTCCACGGTGGTAGCCTCGGCATCGGCCTGCTCGGTGGCACTGATGGTGTGGCCTGTGAGCCACACGGTGGTCAGGGGTTCAGTGGCCGTGCCTGCCGTGTAGGTCACGGTGTCGGCCTCAAGGTCGAAGACCACGGTGCCGCCGTCGGTGGCAGAGAAGCCCCGCGTCAGGTCGGCACGTCCGTCGGCATCGCAGGGATAGACCACTACGCGCTGGTCATTGAGCGGGCGGATGTACTCCAGGCAGACTTCGGCTACCTTCTTGCCGCCATGCATCACGCGCTGCACGCGGTTGTCGCTGAAGTCGGTGGGCACACTGATGCGAAGGGCGGGGCCGCCAAACCAGGTGGTGTCGTTCTTCTGATAGAAGGTCAGACTGTCAATCTGGCCAATGTCGAAGGTGCGCACGCCACCGTCTTTCAGATGCACGCGCACCTGCTGTGTGGTGCTCACTTCGAAGCTCTGGCCACTGGCGGTGAGGCCAGTGGCGAAGAGCAACGAGAGAATAAGGGATCTTAGTTTCATTGGGTGTTGGTTTTTATGGGTTACTTCTTAATGATTTTCTTGCCGCCCACAATGTAGAGACCCTTCTTAGAGGTCTGCTGCACCTTCTGACCGCTCAGGGTGAAGATGGCGTCGGCAGCCTGGGCAGCCTTGATGGTGCTGATGCCCACAGTAGTGGGATCGCCAATCTCGGCATCGATGAAGTAGAGGTGGCAGCCGTTGGTGTTCTGCACGGTCACGTCGACGAGCGTACCTTCATCACCGCTGACTTTCCAGCTCAGTTCGGTGTAGGTAGTGGGAGCGGCCACGGCATTGCCGTCTTCGCCCATCTGCTCAGCACCGTCAACGAACAGCTTTACGCCACGGGCATCGGACAGCTTGTGCGACTCAACACCCATCTTGATGACGGTGCCAGCCTTCACGTTCTTAATCACGAAGTAGTCCACGTTCTTGCTGCCCAGCCACAGGTAGGAGGGACCTTGATAGGGGCCGAAGCCTGCACCGTTGGCTGATGTGCAGTCGGCATAGTTCACGGCAATGGCCAGTGAGCGGGCCTTGTTGTTGATGAACTGGAGACCCTTCAGCTCGGCAATCTCGTTGCCGTTGGCGGTCAGTGTCTCGCCTGTGGCATCGCTGGTGCCCACCTGCCAGAAGCAGTTGTCAACTGAGATAGCGGCCGTCTTGTTCTTCGACGGATCGGTGTTCTCAATGTCAGACCACAAGCCTTCAGTAGTACCCTTGGCAGCCTCGGCCTTCAAGTCGGCCACAGTAGCATCGCTCCACTTGGTGAAGTTCCAGGTGTGGGGACGGTTGTCAACGTAGTCGGTCAGGCCGTCGGTGGCTCCCTTCAGGGCAGCAATGAGGGCGGCAATCGACTCAACGGTGGCATTGTCGTCGTTGGCAGCAGCCTCGGCAGCGGCAATGGCATCGGCCAGTGCCTGCTGGCTCTCGGCAGTCTTACCAGCCGTAGAAGCAGCCTTGGCAGCCTCGATGGCGGCAGCCAGGTCGGCCTTGGCAGCGTCTATGGCAGCGGTATTCTTGGTGTAGACCATGTCCTTGAAGGCCAGCCAGGAGATGTTGTTGTCGGCAGCAATGGTGAAGGTGACGGTCAGTGTGCCGTCTTCGGTAGCCTTGCCGGTAGCTGTGTAGTGACCCAGCACGAAGTTGTTGTTCTGGTTCAGGGCCACGATGGTGTCGCCGGTTGTCACGCTGACGGGCTCACCATCATTAACCTGCAGGCTGATGCCTGTGGCCTCAGTGGTGGCACCGGCATTGTTCTTGGTGCGCACACGTACCCAACCCGTTACGTCGTAGTCGCCGGGCTCCACACCAGTGATGGTGGCGGTGATGTTGCGCTCAGCCAGTGAGTTGTCGTCGCCAGTCCAGTACTCGATGAAGGGAACACGGAAGTTGGTGCCGTCGTTGTCGCCTTCATTAGACCAGGTGTTCACGTGGTAGGAATCCCAGTTCATGACGTTTTCGTCCCAGACGCTCATCAACAGGTCGTCGACCGTGTTCTCAGCACGCCAGCCGGTTCCGACGTTGGGATTCTGCAGCGACTGGGCCTCGGCCTTGGTCAGGGTGCCAGCCTCGTACTTCTCGGCAAAGTCAGTGTAGTAAGCCTTCAGGGCCTCAGCCGTGTAGAAGTTGGTGGACTCGGTGAATGCCTTCATTTGGGGCAGCACATTGCGGGCAATGATGGCAGCCTCGCCCTTGTCGATGGCATCGGTCAATGTGTTGATGGCCGTGGCCAGTGCGTCGGCAGTGGGTTCAACGCTGGTTGTCGACTCCAGGGCCTGCTCCAGTCCGCTCTTCACGACAGCCACTTCAAGGGCAGCGGAATCCTTCAGTTCGGCAGCCTTCTGGCGCAGCTGGGCCAGAAGGTCGATGGCGGCAGCGTTCTTCAGTGCGTTCAGGTCGGCGTCGGGACCGTAGTAGATGAGCTGGAAGTTGTCCCAGATGCACCACAGGTTGGTGTTGCCTTCGAGCTTGGTGCCCACGGTGATGTTGCCAGTGGTCTCTTCGCCTTCGGCTCCCACCTCGATGTAGAGCGGGTCGATGGTGTACAGACTGTTGAGGAACGATGCACCAGCGTCGGTCATGCTGTTCTCAGAGCCAGTACGGGCAGGGAACTGGGCGGTCTCGTCGTTGACGTAGAAGAAGGGCAGGTGCTCGTTGTCGCTGCCGTCCTGGCGGTAGAAGCCCTGGGCAGTGAACTTATAGACACCCTTGGGAACGTTGGCAATGGCCTGCGTCATGGTGAAGTTGGAGTGCCACGACTCAGCGCAGCCGTTACCGTTGTCGCCACCACCGCGCAGGTTCTTGTTGCCGGCCTCCATGGTCCATGCGTCGTAGGCATCAAGACGGTTGCGGCCAAAGTTGGCGTCGTTGATGAGCAGCAGGGTCACGTTGACGGGATTGTCCATGGTGGCCGTTTTCACGGCTACGGTCAGGAGCGAATCCTTCTCGGCAGCAATGTCGGCATCGGTCAGCAGCTGCCACAGGGCATCGTCGCTGTCGGCAGCAAGGTCCTTGCCCAGAACGGTCGAAGTACCGTCGTAGCCATAATAGGCCGTGCCGTTGGCAATGGTGTAATAGTTGCCCTTCTTGGCAATGGTGAGGTGAACGGGTGAACCGTTGTCCATGTAGTCGCCGTTGAAGTACTTGTCGGTATTGCCCTTGTCAATGTTGTTGCACACCATTGACTCCATGGTGTAGGTGCCGTCGGGCAGCTGGGCAAGTGTGACATACTGGTACTCGTCGACCAGCGAAGCACGGGTGCCCCAGTTGTTGCCTGCACCCCAGAATTTATTAGTGGTGACGTTGCGCACATAGTAGCGGCCACTGGCCAGCATGTTGGCCTGGGCAAAGGTTTTCTCGGCTGCCTTCAGAGTGGTAATAGCTTCGGCTACCTCCTCGGGCGACATCAGTGTGCTGGCATCGACCAGGGCCTGTGCTGCTGCAATGGCTGTGGTCAGCTCGTCGCGTCCTTCGGTCTTCGAAGCATCGTCGAGCTGGGCCTGTGCTGTGGCAATCTCGGCCTCGAGGTCAACCTTGTTGTTGACAAGGACGAAGTTCTTGGTCAGGTTCTCTTCACCGAACTGAACGGTTTCGGCTGCCTCCTTGTAACCGGCTGCGCTGACAGTGGCCACATAGGTGCGGCTGGCCTGAATGACGCTTACGCTGTACTGGCCTTCGGCATCGGTGGTGCCGGCGTACTGCACGTCGTCACCGTCGTTGCTGGTGAGGGTCACGGCAGCGTTGGCAATGGCAAGTTCACCGTCGGTCACCGTACCCCTCACGCTCAGTGCGTCGGCAGCTGTGGTGAAGTAGCCCAGAATGGTGCCCTGGGCAGTGGTGGCATTGTAATATGAGGTCTTGTAGTTGTCATCATAGTCGTACTTGATGGTGTTGTACGGACCAGTGGGCTGCTGCTCAGTGTAGACACGGATGTTGGATGTTCCATCCCATCTCAGGGGCGAAGCCGACAGGTCGATGACCGATGTGAGGTTCTTGGTTTCGATGAGGTCGTCAGCATCGGGATCGTAGACTCTCACTTCAGTCATGGTTGTCTTGTCGGGCTGACCAGGTGTGATGTCGCCAGTAGACAGACCCACCCATGAAACGACGTCGAGCTTCATGCTCTTTGAGCTGGCTGTGCCTTTGAAGGTAATGTGAGTCACCTTGGATCCAGGCTTCAGTCCAAAGGCTTTGAGCTGGTCGGCGGTGTAGACAATGTCGCTGAAGATAGTGGACTTGCCGTCGTTGTTGTAACCGTCAATATAGAAGTGGTTGCGGTCGTTGGCGCTCATGTCGCCAATGACAAGCTCGCCACCAGGCAGCGTCTCTTCTTCCACAACCAGACCAGTGGTGTCAGTAGAAGCAATGTTGTCGGCCTGGGTGAAGGCAATGTAAGCACCCAGTGAGTCTGCCTTGTGAGGCGTGAAGGTGAAGGTGTAGTCGCGGGTCTCGCCCTTCTTCAGTGCAACGGCTTCGGCCTCGGCCACTACTTCATTGCCCCAATAGAGGTGTGCGGTATAGCTGCCAGCGGCAAAGTCGGTAGTGGTGTAGTTCGTAGCCTTGGCTGTAGCGGTCAGGACAATGTTCTGCATTCCAGTGGTGGGCACAGAGGATTCCTCAATGAAGAGACCCTTGGCCTGCTGCAAGGCTGCGTTCCTGGTCTGGCTGCCTTCCTTCACACTTACGGTTTCGGTTTGGGGGAAGTAGCCTTCGGCCACGGTGGTCAGCGTATAGTCCTTGGCATCCTGCATAATGGCAAACGAGTAGTTGCCTTCTGCATCGGTGGTGCCGCTGTAAAGCACGTCGTCGCAAGTAGCCTTCACCACAGCACCAGCCAGGGCAGCACCCGTCTCAGCACTGGTCACTGTGCCGCTCACGGTGTTGGGCTCAGCCTCAACGCCGAGAAGGACAACGGGACGATAGGTGGTCTTGGAGTAGCTGTCATAGCTTCCGAAGTTGCTATCAGCCTTCTTGGCAATGCTCGGCAACTTGGCGTTGGTAGTGCCGGAGCACCAGTTCAGTCCGCTGCCGATGTAGGTCGTAGCATCGAAGAAGGTCATCACGGCCAGGTTGCCACCATTATATATATAAGGTGTGGGCAGGTCGATGGTGAAGATGTTCTCAGGTTCGGTGCTTGTACCAGCCTTCTGGAGTGTCACAGAGCCGCTGAATACGGGGGTGAGTGCCTCAATGCTGTCGGCTTCGGGAAACTTCATGCTGTAGGAAGAACCCGTGTTGGTGAGTTCCTCGTTTTCAAGAGAAGCCAGCCACAGGGTGGTGGGGGCGGTCACAGCCTTTGAAGTGTTGTAACCCTTGAAGGCCACTTTCGAGATCTTTGTGCCAGGCATGATGCCGGCATCCCTCAGTTCACTTTCGCTATAGACGTTGACTGCCTTCTCCTTGTTGTAATAATAGTCAACGGGGTTGCCTGACTGTGTGGTGGTCGTTTCGCCCACTTGCTTCAGGGCTGAGTAGACTTCGCCTTCCACGGTGACTTCCACCGTGTCGGAAGTCAGCTTGGTGCCGTCGGTAAATTCAAACTGGATGTATGCTTGGAAAGTTCCAGCTGCATGCGGCGTGGTAGAGAAATCGAAGGTCACGTCGTTATCGGTTGTCATACCGTAAGAACCGAAGGCAGGACCATTCAGAACGGTAGCTGTCAGTTCCTTCTGCACCATGTCGCCAAAATAGAGGCGTGCCGTGTAGTTATTGGCAGCTATGGGTTCCTGTTTCAGGTTGCGAACTGTGGCCGAAGCTTTCATTTCATAGTTCACTTGTGCAGCGTTGGCTATGCTGCTGGCAGTGAGTACCACGTCGCGTTCTACATTGACACGCTTGTAGCCATAGATGTTGTCAATCACCACGTCGCCCTTCACGTCACCGTTGGCGTAGTGTTCAAAAGCCACATACCACTGTCCGGCAGGAATGTTGGCAATCTTAAACTGCTTCAGGGCTTTGCCGTAGTTGGGTGCCGTCTCATTGGAGAACTGGTCGGCTTCGTTCTCAGCAGTGCTGCTCAGTGAGCGTACCTTGGTCCACGTTTTGCGGTCGGCTGAATAGTAAATGGCCATCAGGGCATCGCTGTATCCTTTGCCCGCTTCAAACGAAAGCACGTCGCCTTCCTGCACTTCGAGCAGCGGGGTGATGAGTTTGAAGGGTTGGGGATCGCTGTAAGGAAGGCTTGAACTGGCATAGAAACTATTGTTGGGATAGCCCAGCGTGTTGCTCTTGCGAGTCTGCCAACCGTAGGCACTGTAGCCGGAACCTGTCTGTTCCACCAGCATACCGTCGACAGCTTCGTCGGTTTCAAAGTCAACGAAGTAGACGTCTCCTCCCACAATGGTGGCACGGAGGTTGAGCGTCATGTCGCCTGCATTGCTCTGAATGACCATGGCACCTGTCTTCTCACCTAACTGGGTGTTTGGCAGTGTGATGTGGAAGGTGTCTGACTGCTGTGCCTGAATAGTGCAGGCAGCAAGATCAGTCTCATAGCCGTCGGGCAGGGTGACACCAGTGATTTGCAGCGGAGCACCGCCTGTGTTGGAAATGACAAACTCCTGATTGATAGCGTCGTGTGAATAGCCGAAATAGAGTTCGGCACCGCTTTCATACTTGTTCTTGCCCACTACCACCTGAATGCCAGGAACGTAGGGAACAACCGTCACATTTTTTGATGAGATGAACGTGTTCGAGATGTTTTCGTAGACACGGAAAGAGATGCCGTTAGTTGCAGCGGCAGGATAGTCAGCCGTATTGAGTGTGGCCGTCAGAGTGACAGGACTGGTTGTAGTAGCACCAACAGCCAGGTCTTCAGCAATAGGAACGGTGACAAGTGTCACGTGGTCGTCCGTAGCACTGAACTTCTTCAGTGTCAGGCTGTAGTTCTCTGTTCCGGCAGTCAGATCTATTTCACCGGTATTCTTCACTGTAGCATCGAACGTCACAGTGAAGTTTCCGTTCTCATCGGCAGCCAGGCTCTGGGCTGTGTTGGGTTCGATAGACACAACCTTCAGTCCGGGCTTCAAGCTCAGGTCGGCACTGGTGGCCGTGAAGTTGTCCATATAGACATTCTGGGCATGAATACCTACATAAGCACTTTCAGACAGGTCGCCAATAGTAATGGTCGTATATTCATCACTGCTCAGCTGTGAACTGGTGACACTCTTCAGTACTCGGCCTCTTTCGAAGGTCTCACCGTTCTTTGTCATAATGTAGAAATTCACCTGACCGTTGCTGGTGGACTTCTTCAGGTCGATGGTCACAGTACCCGAAACAAGCGGTGTCACGAGTATGTCGTGCCAATCGTAATATTCATCACCATAGCTGTCATAGCCAAACTGCTGACCGGCCTGCAGACAGCTTGAACCGTCTACGCCGTTCTTGTTGGCATGATAAGTGTAAGGGGTGAACTGCTGTTTTGAGTAATTGTAATAGGCTCCTTCAACCACATGGCTCCATCCTGAAGCCACTTTGAAGTCGCGATTAGCATCCCCGGGCTGTCCGAATCGGGACGTGTTGGTTTCAATCGGTGTCTCGAAGTCTACCAAATACGGCGACGTTACCTGCGCCATACTGGGCATGACTCCCACGATTGCAGCCAACAGGACGAAAAGAGAGAAAATCTTTTGTCTCATAAGCGTTTTCTTGTTAGTTAATAATTTTATTTGATGTATTTTTTACCATTGATGATATACAGGCCCTTTCGTGCCTGAGAGCCAGAGATGCGACGGCCCTGCAGGTCGTAAACGCGGTTGTCGGCAGGTGTCAGGGTCACGACACTGCTGATGCCAGCAGGTGTCATATCCTCGATGGTGACCTTGCTGACCATGAACATCTGCATGGCGGGATCAGAGGTGCAGCACACGCCTACGAAACTGGTGAACAGTTCGTCGCTGGCTCCCACTCCGTCGTCTTCTGCATTGAATTCCACTGAATAGTCACGGAACTCGTTGGGGTGGTTGATGTTGTTGACGGGTTCGCCAATGGGCACTGCCCCCTGAGTGGTGTAACCAGCCAGACTGTAGAGCATGAATGACTCAGGATAGGGTGCAAACGAATTGCAGCACGACACGGTAATCTTGTAGTTGTGACCCTCTTGGAACTCCACCGGGGGAGTAACAATCATGTCGAGTGCATAATTGTACTCATGGGTCTGATACAGGTAGACGCCTTTTCCTTCAAGCCAGTTGGGCCGCCACCATAGGAATGCATAGCCGTCCTGGTTCACATCGAGCACCGTCCAGAGTTCGGCATCCTTCTCCTGATCGAAGTCTGCGATGAAAGGCACCTTGGCTGCTGGTCCGTTTACCAGATAGTTGCTCTCCTTGCCTTGTCCGTTGCCATCGGCATTGCGCGGCACCACTTTATATATATAGCGTGTGAGCGTGTCGGCCAGGTGCTCATCGAGACAGGCTTCGAGGTTCGTTCCCTGAGCAATGATGACGCTGTCGTTGACGCGGATAACGTCGTAGACCACGTTCTCCGTGTCCACATATCCGCCGTGAATGCCTTTGTCGGCAGTGTCCCAGGCAATGATATTGGTCAGTACGGGGAGTCCCATCTGTGCCCCCAGTGCAGCGATGACACGCTCCGGGGCTGCCAGCAAGTCATGACCTACGTAGGCATCGACGAAGCGGTCGGCTGAAGCACCGATTTCATTATATGCACGCACGGTGTAACGGTATTCGCCATTGGCGGGTACGGTGGTGTCTTCATAGCTCATCACGGCCCCAGGCATGGCCTCGGTCAGTGTGGCAATCACTTCTTCGCCACGCATCACTTCCACCTTGGTCAGGCTCTTCAGTGCTTCTTCGTTGGCCATCAGCGTGGGGTTCTGCCAGGTGATAGTGGCACTGAGCTGGCCCTTTTCGTTGGGAATAACCTTCAGCGAGTCGATGCGTGCAGGTGCTGTAGCAGCACTGGGCTCGTATGGCATGTCGAGAGCCACGGTGTAGAGGCCGTTGCCTGAACCGATGAAGCCCAGGTCGGTGACGGCTGCCGTTGCTGTGTTGATTTCATAGAGCTTGTGGGTGCTGTTCTCATAGCAGGCCCAGTAGAGACGTCCTGTAGCGCGGTCGAAGTCCATGGTTGTAAACAGGTAGGGCGAATGGCCAGTGGAACCGATGACCTTGCCAATCTTACCTTTCTCCTTGTCAACAGTGTAGAGCTTTCCGGCACGTGACAGGCCGTACATGTCGCCTTGTGCATTGATGGCAATGGCACGTATGGCCTCGCCCATGTTGTCCTGCACTTTGGTCATCTTCAGTGTCTGAAGATTGATGGTCCACAGGGCCGACATACCTTCGGTGTTGACCGAGTTGGACACGAAGTACATCTGTTCGTCGGCGTAGTCATAGCTCATTTCCACGGGCAGTGCTGCGTCTTCGCCCAGGTTCTTCAGCTTGGTCATGGCTCCGTTTTCGAGGTTGACGCTGTAGACCAGTGTGTTGAAATCGTCATCCATGGCGGTGACATACATCACGTCCTTGACAATGGCACCGGCCGAGACCAACATTTCCGTCTTACCCACGCGCTTGGCAGCCGTGGGGTCGCTGGTGTCGATGCTGAGCATGGCGTAGGGATAGTCCCGCGTAAAGCCATAGAGCGTCTTGCCCTGGGCCATGGCCGTGGTAATGGTCAGGCACAGGAGCAGAGTTGCAAAAATCTTTTTCATCATTAGTTGTTTATCTGTTCTTTTACTGTTTATTTCACGATGAGTTTCTGAGTGGCATCCTGGCCATTCTGGCTGAGCGTCACCACATAGACACCTGCAGGCAGACCGATGCACGTCTGACCGCTGACGGTGGCGTCGCAGACCGACTTGCCCGACAGCGATGCGATGCTCACGCGGGTAGCTTCCTTGGCTGTTACGCTGATGCAGCGATTGCCGCCCTCAGCTGTTGCCAGGGTACTGACCACACCGTCGATGCCAGCACCAACGAGCTGGAATCGCACGGCCACGTCGGTCAGGCGAGTGACGGTAAACTTTCCGTCCTTCGCCTCCTGTCCGTTGGCCTTCACCGATTCTACCATGTAGCCGTTGGCAGGTGTTGCCACGACGGTCAGTTCGGTTCCTTTCTTCACGGTGGTACCGCTTTCCACGGTGTTGTTGTCGCTGTCCAGGAGGCTCACTTCGCCGTTCTCAGTGGGCAGCACAAACACATAGCTACGCTCGCAGCCCGTTCCGTCGCCCTTGTCGGTGAAGTTCATGATCCATTCCTTGTCGCTCATGAGCAGTGTCTCAGCGTGGGCCACATCATTGGCAGGGCCATCACCTTCACCGGCTATCCATAGTTTCGTGGCCGTGGTGGTCTGTTCCACGTCTTCACCGGGCGACACGTATTGGGGTATCAGGGCAAAGAAGTCGTTTACGGTGCAGGCATCCCAGTTGTTGCCGCGCACGTCGACATACCAGATATCGGTGTTCTGCGACAGGTCAAGACCTTCCAGCTGGTTGCCGCTGACCGACAGTTTCTGTAGCATGAGGTTCTTCGACAGGTCGAGCCGTGTCAGCTTGTTCTTCGAAGCCGACAGGCTAATCAGGTAAGTGTTCTTCGACAGGTCAAGACGTTCAATCTCGTTGCCATTGGCTTCAAGAATCATGAGCAGCGGATTGCTGGTCACGTCGAGGCTGCTCAGGTAGTTGTTGGTCACGTTCAGCAGCATGAGGTTGGGTGCGTTCTTCACGCAGATGGAGTCAATCTGGGTGTTTTTCACATCGACCTCCTCCAACTGTGTGTTCTTCGACAGGTCGAGTTGCTCGATGAAGGTGCCGTAGGCCACAAGTTCGCGCAGCAGCGGGCAGTTGGTCACGTCGAGTTGTTCAATGTCTTCGTTCATTGAGATGTCGAGCGAGACAAGTTCCTGCTGGTTGCTCACGTCGATGCTCTTCAGCAGGTTGAAGTAGGCATTGAGCTGGTGCAGTCCGCTGTTTCCGCTCAGGTCGATGGCTTCAATCTGGTTGTCGGTGCCAAAGCCGGGCAGGCTCATCACGTTGACGTAGGTCACATCGCCGTAGACGCTGACCGTGGTTCCTTCTGTCTGATGGTCGAACCATGTCCATTCGCTGTTGCTGAGCGTGCCCTCCTGTAGGTCGCCGTCGCCCCAGTCAATGTAGACGGGCGTGTTGGGCTGGTCGGCAGCAAAGGCATAGCCGCTGGTGATACCGGGCTTCACGGTGAAGCGGATGACCTTTTCGGCAGGCTGTTGCTGGCCGAACACGGCTTCGACGGTGGCATCGGTGGTGACAAAGAAGAGCGAGTCTTTGATCAGTTCGCCGTTCACCTTTACGCCCAGGAAGTCATTGTCGCCCTCAGGCTGGAAGCGCACCACGTTGACAAAGCCCGGAATGACCTTGCCGCTGGTGGCCGGCTCGTAGTGTTTGGCAAAGTTGTCGCGCTCCAGACTCCATGCAAAGTCACGGCGCCACACTTGGAATGTGCCTCCCTTGGCAGGCAGCACGGTGAGCATGACAGAGTCCATCGGGGCCGAACCGTCGCCCTCCACGTCGATGCTCCAGTGTGAGGCGGCATCGTCCAGGTTCAGGTATTTCGCCGGGTCAGCCTGTTCGGCTCCGGTACAGCCCTGCACATAGATGCGACCGTTGCGGTCAGGGTCGTGGATGGTGTTGTACATGAAGTTCAGCGACTGTGCCGTGAAGCGGTTGTTGCCCTGCAGGTACAGATAGCGCAGGCAGAAGTAGTTGGCCGTGAAGTCCAGGTAGGACAGCTGTCCGCCCTTGGCTGAGAAGGTCTGGAGCCACTTCAGTTCCGAAAGGTCCACATGGTCGATGGCCAGGCTGTCCATATAGAGTGAGCGCAGGGCCTCCATGTGGCGCACGTCGAGTTCGGTCAGTGCTGTGTTCGACACGTTGAGCGATGTCAGCTTGGCGTTGTTCTGCAGGTTGATTTTCTTGATCTGGCGGTTGCCGTCGATGTTGAGCGACACCAGCTCGGGGTTGGCTGCCACGTTGAGCGACGTCAGCCGGTTATTGGTCAGCGTCAGCGTTTCCAGCAGGGGCAGTTCGCTCACGTCGAGGTCTTCAATGGTGTTGTTGCTCAGGTTGATGCTGCGCAGTTTGGGGTAGTGTGAGCCAGTGAACGTGATGTCCCACAGCGATGTGTTGTGCAGGTCGACCATGGCCAGTTCGGGGAATGAATAATCATCGTAGAAATGCACCACGTCGGTGTTGTACATGGCTATCTGCTTCATCTTGGGGTTCACGTCGGCAAAGGCCACGGTGGTCAGTTCGGGATTGTCGTAGATGTCGAAGTACTCCAGTTCCGAGAAGTTGCGCAGGTTCAGTATGGCAATGTTGTTCTTGGCCAGGTTGAGCCACGACAGATGGACGGCATCGCCCAGGTTTGTTGTCTCATAGGTCAGCTGGTTGTCGTTCAGCGTCAGTTTCTTCATGTCGGCCTGGCCTTCAAGCTTGATGCCTGTGAGCTGCTGGTTGGTGCAGGTCAGTTCTGCGAGTTTGCCGTAGATTTTCACCGTTGTGCCCATCAGCTTGTGCTCCTTGCGCAGCAGGTAGGGCATGGCACTGGGGTCGACTTCGTAATCCACAAGGGTGCCGTCGCCCCAGTCAATGCTGATGGTGTCTTTCTCTAAAGTTACGGGATTAAAGGCAATCATTTCGCCATACTCCTTGGCAGTGGTCAGCGTGATGACCGATTCTGCCCGAACCCCTGTCACAGCGGCTATGAGCAGACACAATAAGAGTAGATTTTTTCTTAAATGCATATTTTGTGATAAATTATAAAAAATTGCGCGCAAAGGTAGTCTTTTTTACACAAATATGCAAGCGAAAGAATCAAATTGTTATTTTATTTTACATTATTTTGCAACGATAACAGCCATTGAAAACAGCATACATCAGCACACCGGCAATCAGGCCGGCCACGGTGTCGACGGCATAGTGAGCCATGATGTAGACCGTGGCAAAAAACATGAGTATGGCAAAAGGCAGCAACACCCAGAACAGACGGCGCGCACCCGTTCGCAAAGCCAGCAGGAGAAACACCGTAGTGATGCCCACATGGCTGCTGGGGAAAGCCGCCGTTGGGTTCTCGCCCACCTCATGGGCAGCCACCAGCAGGCGGTGGAACACGCCCTGCTCGTAGCCAGGCGTGAGCATGAGTTCGGTGGAATGGGTCTCGAAATAGTCGCCCACGGCAGGAAACACGCCCTGTGCTATCTGGTCGATTCCAACCACGGGATAGTAGAACTGAGGTCCAGCCACGGGCAGGAAGACGAACACCACGTAGAACGTGAAGAACGAAGCCATCATGACAAACAGCACCCGACGGAACTCATCGTAGCGGTAGAACAGGTAGTAGAGGGGTACGCCCGCTATCATGGGGAAGTAGCTGAGATAGCCCACGGTGAGCAGTTCGCTCACCACAGGGTGGGTGATCTGCTTGCTGAACAGCAGGGCTGGCTGAAAGCCGAACACCTGCTGGTCGAGGTTGGCAAACACGTGGTCCAGATTGGGCAGCATGCGGCAGAACTCGAACGTCTCAGGATACCAGGTGTTGAGCAGTGCCACCTGCAGCAGCATGCGGAAGCCCATCGTGAGCCGGCACGGCCACATCCTATAGACACCCCACAGGGCCAGCATCATGGCCACGGTCTGAAAGCGCAGCACCAGCATGGACATGGGGTTGTGCAGCCGTGTCTGCATGAAAAACACCAGCGCGGTAGTGAGTGCCACATAGATGAGCATGGGCCACTCGAACAGCGCCAGTCCTTTCTTTGAGCCTTTTGATTTAGAGGCTTGGGGTTCTGAACGACGTTTATTTTGTGATGAGTTCATTGTTTCGTTGCATTGTTTAGGATAGTATAATCTTACAGGGCGGTATGTTCTGTTTTCCAACCTCCTGACTCAGGGGGCTTAGGCATTGTTCACAGCCACCCGTTTTCCTGATACCACTTGATGGTCAGGGGCACGCCTTCCTGCAGGGTGAAGTGGGGCTCGTAGCCCAGCTCCTTGCAGGCGGGGGCTATGTCGCACCGCCAGTTGCGCTGGCGCAGGATGTGATATTTGTCGTTGTTCAGGGCGGTAATCTTACCCGTGACGTGGGCCCACAGGTCACCAAAGAATGTGATGACGCGCAGCACCCAGATAGGTGCGGTGATGCGAATCCACCACGGGTTGCCCAGTTCTTGGCGGATGAGGCGACTGAAGGTGCTGGACTGGTAGACCTGGCCGTCGCTCAGGAAGTACTTGCGGCCCGTCTGTCCCTTCTCACAGGCCAGGAACACGGCCTGCACCACGTCCTGCACATAGACGAACGTGATATCCTGCTGGCGGTAGCCCACAGCGAAGTCGGTGTGCTGCTTGATGCTCTGGGCCATGAGGAAATAGTCGCGTTCGCGCGGACCGTAGACACCCGTGGGGCGGAGCACCACGAAGGGCAACCACGACCGCTGCTTGTCGAGCCACTGTTCGGCCTGCAGCTTACTGCGTCCGTAGTGGGTGTTGGGCTGTGGTGTGTCGGTCTCGCGGATCTCCTCGTAGGGCTGCTGTTCGCGTATGGCACCGAAAATGCTGAGCGAGCTGATGTAGACGAAGCGCCGGACGGGCATGTTCAGGGCCTGGATGGCCCGTACAAGATTCTTCGTCCCCTCGGTGTTGATGCGGTAGAAGTCCTGTGAGTCAAGGCATTTCGTCACGCCGGCGGCATGCACCACATAGTCGAACTGCTGTCCGCTGAGCTGTTTTTCCAGTTCCTCCTGAGAAGAAAGATTGAGTTCGATGAAGTGGATGCGCTCGTCGGTCAGGAACTGTCGTGAACTGCTGCGCCGCATGGCGGCCCATGTCTCAAAGCCCTGCCGGAGTGCTTCTTCCACGATGAACGAGCCTATGAATCCGCTGGCTCCCGTCACAAGTATTTTCATGTTCAACCTGTTTTCTGGCTGCAAAGGTACGAAATAAGATAGAGAAAAGGAAAGAAAAGTGTAGGAATATTTTGACAGAAACCGTCGCAAGATTCGTTTCCTGGTCAGGAAAAATATTTCGGGCCGGAATTTTCAAGTTTTGCGCCCGTTATGTATCCGCCTGTGCCACAGGCGGTTGTGCTTTCCCCCGCATTGGCAGTACTCCCGCTTCCCGGCAACTGAGCCTCGGCTGCAACACAATGGAGCCTCAGTTGCAAACGAACTGAGCTTTGGTTGTTGCGCAACTGAGCTGCTTTAGCCGTGCAGCTGAGGCTCCGTTCTGCATGAGGACGGGGATAAACGACGGGGTGGCGGGCCTTCAGACAGCCGAAAATCGGTCATGGCGACTCTATTTCACGGAATTTTTTTGTAAAGATTATCGAAAAAAATGATGGCCGTTTGAGAAGTTTTTTGTATTTTTGCAGAAACTAAAACTATAATGCTATGGGAAAAGGTAAAACAATGCGACTGTCGAAGCGCCACGTAGCCGATGCCATACAGGCACTGTTCGGGGCACATCCCAACGAGACTTTCTCGCTGAAACAAGTGTTTAAGCTTCTCAAGCTGACCACCCACCCAGCCAAGATGCTGGCCGTCGACGTGCTGGAGGAGATGGCGTGGGACGACTATCTGAGCCAGGACGGAGACAAGGGCTACAAGCTGAACCTGAAGACGCAGGTGCAAGAGGGAACCTTCATTCGCAAGCCCAACGGCAAGAACTCGTTCCTGCCCGACGACGGGGGAAAGCCCATCTTCGTCTCAGAACGCAACTCGATGTTTGCCATGGGAGGCGACCGTGTGCGTGTGGCACTCATGGCCCGGCGCCAGAACCACATCAAGGAGGCCATCGTCACCGAGATTCTGCAGCGCAAGCGTGACCAGGCGGTGGGCATCCTGCAGGTGGAGAAGGACTTCGCCTTCCTGAACGCGGAGGGCAACGTCTTTGCACAGGACATCCTGATACCGAAGAAGAAACTGAAGGGCGGCAAGACGGGACAGAAGGCCGTGGTGAGAATCACGCAGTGGCCGTCGGCCGAGTCAAAAAACCTCATTGGCGAAGTAATCGACGTGCTGGGCGAACAGGGAGAGAACGACGTGGAAATGCACGCCATACTGGCCCAGTATCAGTTGCCGTACAAATATCCGAAGAAGGTGGAGGATGCTGCCAACAAGATCTCGGCTGAGATCTCAGAGGAGGAAATCAGCCGTCGTGAGGACTTCCGCGACGTGCTCACCTTTACCATCGACCCGAAGGACGCCAAGGACTTTGATGATGCACTGTCGATAAGGCCGCTTGGCAAAGACACCAACGGCCAGGAGCCAAAGTCCGGCAGCCGGTTCTACGAAGTGGGCGTACACATTGCTGACGTGAGCCACTACGTGACCGAAGGATCGGTCATCGACCGCGAGGCTGAGCAAAGGGCCACCAGCGTCTATCTGGTCGACCGCACCATTCCCATGCTGCCCGAACGGCTCTGCAACTACATCTGCTCGCTGCGCCCCGACGAGGAGAAGCTGTGCTACAGCGTGATCTTCGTTTTAGACGAGGATGCCAACATCAAGCAGTGGCACCTGGCCCATACGGTCATCAAGAGCAACCGCCGCTATGCCTACGAGGAGGTGCAGGAAATGCTGGAAGGAAAGGATGGCGACTATGCCCAGGAGCTGCGCATGCTTGACAAGATGGCCAAGGCACTGCGCGAACGGCGCTTTAATAGCGGTGCGGTGAAGTTCGACCGTGAGGAACTGCACTTCGACATCGACGAGAAGGGACACCCCACGCGCTGCTACTTCAAGAAGAGCACCGATGCCACCCAGCTCATTGAGGAGTTTATGCTGCTGGCCAACCGTACCGTGGCCGAATGGATAGGAAAGAAAGAGAGATCTAAGTCCCAAGGCTCAAATCCAAAATCGCAATCCAAGTCAAAGACCTTCGTCTACCGCATTCACGACCAGCCCGATCCGCAGAAGCTGGAGAGCCTGCGCATGGCCCTGGCACCGCTGGGCTACAAGGTGAAGACCAGTGGCACGCGCGGTGCCATATCGAAGAGTCTGAACAAGATGATGGAACAGGCACAGGGTGGGCGTGAGCAGAAACTGGTGGAGACACTGGCACTGCGCTCGATGATGAAGGCGAAGTATTCAACTCACAACATCGGTCACTACGGACTGGCCTTCGACTACTACACCCATTTCACATCGCCCATCCGTCGCTATCCTGACACCATGGTTCACCGCCTGCTGACGCGCTATCAGGAAGGTGGTCGTTCGGCCAACCAGGACCACTATGAAGAGCTGTGTGAGCATTCGAGCGAAATGGAGCAGACGGCTGCCAATGCCGAACGCGACTCAATCAAGTACAAGATGGTGGAGTTCATGGCCGACAAGGTGGGACAGGAATTTGATGCCCACATCTCAGGCGTGCAGTCGTATGGCATCTACTGCGAGATAGACGAGAACCACTGCGAGGGACTTGTGGGCATGCACGACCTGGACGGTGACTACTATGAGTTTGATGAGCGCAACTACCAGTTGGTGGGCCGTCGCCATCATCAGAAGTACCAGTTAGGTGATGCCATCCGCATCAAAGTGGCCCGCGCTAATGTGGAGAAACGACAGCTGGACTTTGTGTTGGCATAAAGACTAAAGTGCGGCGTACCAGCTGATGTAGTAGAGTCCGTCGCGCTCAACGATGCTGTAGGCATCGTAGCATTCACCTTCACGGGGCAGGGCGTAGAGCTTCTGTCCCGTTTCCTTTGACTCGCTTTTTACGACATAGCCCTTGCCGAGCAACACCTGTGCCATGCGGTCGGCATACTCCTTGCGCGAATACTGCATCACGGCTGTGTGGACGGCGTGCGTGGCAGGCGTGAGTACCACCTGCAAACAGCTATAGTCAAGGCCAGCGGGCAGTCCTGACTTGCTCAAGTCGCAGTTGGACGACAGCCACGCTAAGCGGTAGGTGGTGGCTCCGTCGGGTATGACATCGGAGGTAATCTGGCTCACGTCGTCCACCTTCTCAGCCTTGAGCAGCTGATAGCCCTTCACCGGCTCCAAATAATGTTGCGTCAGGCTGTCGAACTCCTCAAACGTAGCTTCGGTCATGAGGTGAAAGAACTCCTCAGGCGTCAAATGAATGCTGTTCTGGGCCCGCAAAGCGAGCACACAGAACAGCAGTAAAAGCAGGGATGCAGTTTTTTTCATATTAGTTTTGTAAGAACTATCAACTTTCTTAACGTAAGGCAAGCATTCGTAATTCCGTATTCTGAATCATTACGTTAAGGTCTTCTTCTTTGTCGGGATCGAAGCCTGCAGCCTGAGCAATGGCATTGTCCTTGGCCTCCTGCTCATCAGCAGCTTTTTTCTGTTCTGTAGTAAGAACAACAACAGGTGCGGTCTCAAACTCAACGGTCAATATCTTCGACGCATCGGCCTTGGCATTGGGATTCTCCTTGTCACCAATAGTTTTGTAATACTTGCGAACAGCCCTAATCTGTTTTCTCTGAGTGTTAATGCTGTCCATGATTTCCTTCATTTCCGACGTTCCCATGGAAACAAGCTTTGGGCCAGCTTTGATATACTTACCGTATGAAATGGCTTTTAACGCACCGAGCTGAGGCAGCGAAGCTGTTGCCGTTGCAGTCATCAGTGAAATAATGGCAAGATCGCCAACGAGTTGCGTTCCACTTTTAATCAAGTCAGTATATTGCATGGCGGCCAGGGCTGTGCCTCGGAAGTTACCTTCTTGGTCCTGAATCTTAAGATCGTAGATGGTGTCGCCAAGTGCATCGATTGTGGCAACCTTCACAACATGATAGAATGTAACAGAATCTGAATAGGAACGGATACGGTTATAAAGCGTATCACACTTGAGCAGGTAGTCGTCAATTTCCTTGACTTCTGTCAGTTCGGGCATGACCCACTCGTAGGTTTTCTTTTCTTTCTTCTCTTTCTTTTTGGCAGCCATTACTTCCATAGATGCCGTAAAGGCAAACAGACAGGCCATTAACAAAATAATTTTTTTCATGTGGATGTAAGTTTTGTTATACAATGTTAATTATAGAAGTTCACACGCAGTTTCATGTGCTTTTCTCCGTCAAGACGATAGAACTCATTCTGTTTCAGACCAGAAGACTTGCGTGGTACGAACAACAGACCACGATACTTGCCTTTTTCAAGTTGCAGGTGGAAGGTTCCTTCAGGTGTCACTTCACCTACTTTTTCACCATGGATGCCTTCCTTCAGTTCTTTCAGCTTACCATAGCTTTGCAGACCATAAATGTCTACATCTGTTACTTTTGAAACGCTGCCTTGTCCCTGATGGTAGCCTCCTTTGGTTGTTGTTCCTACAATGACTTGTCCCATAGCATTACGGGCACTGATAAGTTTGCCGATCATTTGCTCGTAATACTCATCTTGAGTCTGATCTTTCAGGGTCTGGAAATTCTGGATAGCTGCATTGTAGGTCTCTTCCAGTAGGTTGTAGTCAATCATTCCACCCTTTGCCTTCATATCGTTGATGGTGCGTATTTGGCTGTTGGCAGCAACTTTTAATTCTGAATAAAGATCCATTTGGGTGGCATTGCCCAGACAAGTCTCCTTGTCATACTGATTGGCACTGGGATCGTTCGCTGCCTCACGGTAAGACTTGGCTGCAGCGTTGTACTTGCGCTGGCGGTATTCTCGGTCTGCCTGATCTTTCAGTTGCTCATAGCGATTACGGAACACGGTCTTGGTACGAAGACCATCACCAATATTAATTTGTAAACGGTTCTTTGGCGTGACAAGGGCTTTGATTTTTGTGAGATCAACAGGAACGGCATTTGACTTCTTGGCAAAGAAATTGACAAACAGATTCAAAATGCCTTCTTCCGACTTCAATACTGCTTCCTGGAGTTCTTCTACTTTCTTGTCGGCTGCATCGAAGTTAAACCCGTCTTTGGTCATATTGTCATCGTAGTACTTCTGGTAGTCTTCCAAAGCTTTCTCGGCAGCTGCTTTCTTTTGTGCTGCAGCAACCTTGCTGGCTTCCATGTCGGAAATGAATTTCTTGAGCAAATCACAATCAATCTCCAGTGTCAGGATATTTATGCCCTGATTGGATGAACGTGTGAGCTTGCCTCCGATATTCTGACTGTAACTCAGATCTGCCCCGTCAATGTCATCTGGAACGATAAATTCAATGGCCGACTTTCCATTTACGGTATAGCCACGTTGCGTGTTGGGATACTCAAAGTATAGATTATGTGCAAGAGCTTGTGAAATCTCAATGGTAAAACGCTTTCCTGATGACAATGCAATTTTCTTGTATTCACCCAGTGAAGTGCCACTGATAAGAACATTGAAGCTGTGATTATGGTCTCCCTTGCTTAAGTCGCAGATGATCTCTGTAGCATACTTCCCATTTGGCTGTTGTTTTGCTGTTCCCACCTTGTCATTAACATCAATGGGGTTGATTGTAAATGAATTGGTGGAAGATACAAACACTACAGCAGCTTGATTGCTTTTTAGGTTGCCATCAGTTTCTGTCTTGGTCTCACCAAAGTCAACATTTCCCTGTGCGCAAATACCCAGTAGGAAAAAATGTGCAAAGGCAATGATACTGAACAGTCTTTTCATTTCAAATAAAAATGTCATATATGATTATAAATCAAAGTCACTCAATGAGAATATTTCTTCATCGTTAATTTTCTTGCCGTTCACTAATTCAGGCTGCCAGGTGCGTACGTGGATAACAGGAGCATTCTCGTCGGTGAAATCCCACAGCAGGAACAGATAGCCTGTATCGCTATAGTTGCTGGAACGCCACTCCTGACGCAGACGGACGCCATACATGTTTTTATTGTTGGCTGAACGTGTCACAGTGCCACATCCGCTGTCTTCGCCGTTTTCACCAATTTCGGAGAATTGAACATCAATGTACTTGTTGCGGGCAAAGGCACGGCGCAGGTTGGTCAGATACTGCTGTTTATTGTACTGGGTGTACTTCACCTTTTCGGTCATGATGCCTTCAGCAGATTTTACCTTCTGCACATTACCCGTGATAATCAATGCGTCATCACTGAAAACCTGCTCCAGATACTTGATATCCTTGGTGCAATAAGCAGTGCGGAAACGGTCACAATACTTCAGAATCTGCATCTTACGCTCCAGTTCTACAACAGCACCGCAGCGCTCCATGCTCTCAGAAAGCTGGGTGTCGAACACGAAACGGAAGTCAGTGATCTTACCGTTGCGGTCGAACTCCACGGTACATTCCTGATAAGTGCCAGCACCGAACTTCTCACCTTGGGGATTGATGATGATGGGAATCTGCCGGAGCATATAGCCGTTGCGCAACTCCCAGAGACGATCTACCACTTCGCTGTCATCGCAGTAGAAGTGAATGTTGTCCCAAAGTTGCACAAGTGTGCCCTTGGCAAAGTCGTTCATGGCCAGACCTGCTACATTGAGAACTCGGTTGTCGTTGTTAGCCAGGTTGATTTCGGACAATACACGGCTCAGATTGCGCTCCATAGTCTGGCGCAGTGCATCGGGACACTGAGTGTATGAGTCGGTGGTAATGGTCACAGTCACCTCTTCAGCCTGTGCAGTTGCAACTGGGCAAAGAGCCAGCAGCAGCAACAGGGCGTTTAGGACGAAGTTTTTCATATTTGCTATCATTGTAATTATAATTGACGATTCTTGTTAGGATGTTTGAATGGTTCAGTCGTTTACCTTTACACCAATGGCACCGCGGCCTTCATAGTTGGCAATGCTGTCGGGCTGCTTGGTGCCCAGATTGATGCGTGATTCGCCTTCACTGAGCACAGCCTCCATAACTCCTTCCTTATTATATATAAGGAGAACGTAGGCAGCCAGATCCTGCAAGTCTTTCTTCTTTCCGTAACCATCCACGCGACCTTCCTTCTTCAGTTTGGGAAGCACGGTCTGCAACTCGGAAAATTTCTTAATGGCCAGCAGTGTATTGATGGTTTCCTGCTTGCGTTCTGAGTAAACGGGTTCGACTACGGCAGGCTTTACTTCAGTCGTTTCGGCTTTGGCCTGCGGAATTGGGTTGGCTGACACAGTGACGTTGTCGGCTGGAATAATGTCACTTTTCTTCACATACATGAAGGCACGGAAGCAGTTGCCACGGGGCAGACTGATTGATTCCCAAGTGGAACGGGTGTTGCGAGTCACGATGTTCTGAGCATTGCGCAGTTTCTTCTGCTCGGCCACGTACTTGTTAATTTCCTGATTCAGCATGTCTTCTGCAAGATCCTTGGCCTGCTGCTGATCGGCAGTTGTTATTTCAGCATACAGATACGCCTTGTCTTTCTTGATGCTGTTAATCAGTTTCTTCTGCTCGTCTGCGCTCTGTGCGAAGGCTCCCAAAACGAATGCGAGAAGCAGGGTAAGTAAATAGAAACGTTTGTTCATGCTTGTTATTTTTTCTTGGTTTGTTGAAAGTATCGGTCCGACACGTTGTGCATCGGGATGTAGACATAAAGCCGTCCAATGATTTTTCCGTTGCCGGTATCCGTCAGTGTTGCTGCTGGAACGGCTGTGCTCAGCATGTGGACATAGCCGCCTTTTCGGTTTACAAGCAGGAGTGTGCCGGTGTAGGAACCGTCGTCCTTGCGCTCCTTGATTCCGAAGTAGGGTGTACAGCCGTCCTCCATGCACATTTGCAGAAGTTTGCGATAGGACACTGAGACTGTGTCGGCAGCATAGCCGTACTTGTCGACGATTAGTTGTAACTCAGGCTGACGGTGGAACTCAGGACTGAGCATCATGTTGCTCAGCGTCTTCGAGATGCTTTCTGCATGGTCGGAAAGCTGCCATCCAGTACTGTCATTGTGTTCAAAGTAGAGGTCGTTACGCATCTCGGCAATTAGGAACGAGTCACCCTTGGCCACGTATGAAGTGGTATTTTGGGGGAACTGTCTTACGTCGAAGGCTGAAACGCTGTCCTGCTGGGACTTGAAATGCTGCAAACGACGTACAAACAGCTGTTCCAGTTCAATGGAGTTGCAGCCCGACAACAGTTCATAGTCCATGTCGAAACTGATTTTCAGCACCTCACGATTGCCCCGTGTCCATGTGACGCGGTAGCGCTTCAGGTCGACGCGTTCCTCGGAAAAAGTCTCTGTCCCGTTGAATGAGAACGGTGTGTGGGCACTGCCAACGCCGAAGTAGACGTGCTCTCCCTGCTGCTGGTGGCGCAGTTCGCCATCGAGTGACGGCAGGTTGCGCTCCAAGAGGTTACGCTCCAGAAAGTCATAGATAGGCGACGGTGCCCCCTCGCGTACTTCCCTTGGGAAGAGGTACAATCCAATGTGGGAAATCTCACCGTATCGGTTGGCTCTGACCGTGAGCTTATAACGCCCGTTCAGCGTATAGCCCAAGCTGACATCACCCGCCTTCAGCGTGTCAATCATCGGCAGGTTCAGGCAGTGCGCAATGCTTTTGAGACGCTTTGTGGCGTAGTTAACTGCGCCGACGGGCACAAGGCCCGTCAGCAGCAGTAGCATGATGATGGTCAGTCGCCCTTTCATTCAGTTGGTTTTAGACAACCTTGATGCCCTTCACAACAACGGCGTTTCCGTCGTTCTTGTACCAGGTGCCCATATTGACGTAGCCATTGCGAAACACACCCTCAATGCGCTCACCGGGCTGGGCTGATTCACCGTTGATGGTGGTAGAGCGCGTAATGCGCAGCACACCATTGCCGTGGGGTAGTCCCTGAGCGTCGCGGGGACCGTCATAAACACCCCAGCTAGGGTTCTTCACGGGCGGCTTTGGTTTTTCAATCGGCTTCGGTTCTTCCGTTGCGGGCTCTTCAACCTTGGTTTCCTTTTCTACAGGCTCTTCAGCCGTAGTCTCGGGCTGTGCCGGTTCGGCTGCGGTTGTGGTGTCGGGTGCTTCTTCTACCACTTCCACTTCCGGTTGGACAGGCTGAGGCTCTGTTACTTCTTCCTTGTCACCGCTGAGTGCGAAGAAGGCAACGGCAGCACCAATGATGACCACGGCAGCACCGATGATGATTCCAAGTTTGCCGAAAGACTTTGGCTTCACTTCGATAATCATGTCGGAACCGCATTTCGGACACTTCAGTTCCTCACCTTCGGCAATCTCGAATATTTCACCCGTGTTGGCGTTATCGCAGTTGCCGATGTTCATGCACTTATACTTTTTCATATCTTCTCTGTTTTAATGTTTTAAATAATTAATTGTCTTTATGCATTCGGGTTATAGCCCAGCACCATTTCCACGGCCTTCTTCGTCCAGTTCACGAAGTCGTTGTAGGGCTGTGGCTTCTTAGGATTCTCGGCCTGCATCACGGCTCCTATGTGGGTCATGATGGCCTGCTGAATCTCTTTCTTCTTAGCTTCTACGTTCGAGCGCACGTTGCAGTCCACCTCGGCAAAGGCTTCCTGCATGGTCTCGTTGAAGAGCTTGGCCACCTGCGACTTACGCTCAGTGACCAGGCGGTCGTCGTAAGGAATCTCGGTGAACATGCGGTGTCCCCAAGGCGTGACGGCAGCATTGCCGAAGAAGTCTTTCTCGCCCACGCCGTATTCCTCGCTGGCATCATCCTTGACAAACTTCTCCAGTCCGAGCAGGACGATGAGCTGTGGTGCCATGTCCTCACGCAGTTCGGCAGCAGTCTTCGCCGGACGTGCAAAGAGCGGACGGAAGTCGCCGTCCTTGCCTTCGCTGACGAGCACCACCTTGTTCTTCGGATCCTGATTGATGAGCTTGCTGTATTCGGCCTGCAGCATGGGAATGGCGCTGATGGCGCGCATGGGGAAGCCGTTGACGAGTGTCATCACCGAAATCTCGTTCTGGTTCGGGTTGTTCATGTCGACGATTACGTTGCCGCCTTCGCCGCCGCCGATGTTGGCCAAAATGGCATTCTTCAGGTCTTCGGCGAATGTCACCAGTTCAGGCTCCTTGCTTGAAGGCAGGTTGACCAGTATGCGCTTGATCATGATGTTCTTGCCCAGATCGGGTGCAGGCGTGTTGTCGTTCTTCTGCTTGATCTGGTTCATGTCAATCTCAGTGAATATTCCGCTGGCGGTGACGATGTCGCCTGCAAACTTGTTCAGTTCCTGCGGGTTGTTGCCGTACTTCTGGTACAGGCGTTCCATGATGGGCAGCCCCAGGATCTTGTCCTGCTGTTCGGTGCAGAGCTTGTCGTGGAACGACTTGATCTGTTCGTAGACGGGACCCAACAGAGCCTGCGAGAGCACCTTGGTGTCCATGCGCTGCACGTTGGTGAAGCGCTGGTCGCCCTGCAGTGCGTCGACAATGGCCTGGCGAATCTGTCCGCCAATGCTGTCGATGCGCTCCTGGTCGCCCAGCAGGCGGCTTTCGAGGTTCTGCATGCGCTTGCGGTTGTAGAACTCAATGACGGGCAGGTTCATGTTCTCCGTGCCGTCGCGTGTCTCGTCGTTGTCGATGAGGCTCAGGTCGGCCAGGGCACTCATGCGCTCCTTTGAGAACTTGATGAGCTCGTCGACGCGGTTCTTGAAGCCGATGATGCGGTTGTTCAGGTCCTGGAAGCGCTGCTCCAGTGCCTGGCACAGGGGCTGCGAGAACAGGCGCATGGCGGCCAGTTCGGTCTTCTGGCAGTAGAGTGTGATGCTCAGTTCGACAACGCGCTGGAAGCGGTTGTTGAACGTGGCGGCACGCACAATGGCGTTCGACGACAGGTAGTCCTGCACGGTGCTCTGAATGTTCTGCTCGTTGGCCTTGATTTTCTGTTCCATTTCGGGAATGTCCTTCTCAACGAACTTCTGCGTCTCTTCGCAGATCTGCTTGTAGAGCTTGGCACTGATGTCCTCCAGCGTGGTGAGCGACAGCTTGCCTAATGCCCACTGCTCGAAGAAGTAGTTCTCTACCTTTTCGGCCACCAGCTTAGAGTATGAGTCGTTGATCGAGGCTGCCTTGTCCTTGAAGAAGTTCTCGACGCCCTTGCCGCGGAATCCGCTGTCGTAGCCGCCACGGCACAGTTCGATGAGCTTGGGGAACTCGTTCTTGGCACCACGGGCCACCTTCTGCCATGCGTCGATGCAGGGACGCCAGTAGGTGCTGTAGTCGCCTTCCTTCCAGTTCTCCTTCGAATCGCCTTCAAGGATGTATTTCTGCAACAGGAAGTAGGGACGGCTGAGCTTCCAGCTCTCGCGGCGTCCTTCGTCCTTCACATAGCTCACGGCATCGAACAACAGCGGTTCGTCGCGGTAGCCCTGCTGTGTGCTCCAGTTGTTATACTTGAATGCCATCAGTGCCGAGCAGCCCAGCGTGTAGGCAATGTGCTCCTGCAGCGAACTTTCAGGCACGACGATGCGCTTGATGCCGAACGAACCTACGGCACGGGTGCGCACGGGAATGGGGTTGCCCAGTTCGGGATCGGCGGTCTCGTCGTATTCGTCGCGGTTGCTTGAGAGGTTCTCGAACGTGACGAAGCGTCCGAAGTTCTGCTTGGCGTCGCCGCCGGGCATGAACACCCACGCATAGACGAAGTTGGCCACGAGTTCGGCCAGCTCCACGGGCTCGGTGATGGTGAATCCCTTGTCGTTCTTGTTTGAGTAGAGCACCAGTCCGCTGCCAATTTTCAGGTCCTGCGGAATGCGTCCGGCACGCACGTTCTCAGGCGTGGGATTGTCGTAGGAGAGATACAGGCGGCCGTATTCCACGTCGCTGGTCACGTCGAAGGGGGGTGTAACAGTCTTCGTGCCCCATTCCATGTTGTAATGGCTTGAGAACAGGGCGTTCAGCTCCTGCAGTGCGCCATAGCCATTGGCCTTGTATCGTCCGGCATCCCATCCTGCCTTCGGGGTGTTTTCCGGAATCTGACAGAAAGTGATGATGTTGAACTGCTTCTCGTTATAGTTGTGCTCGAAGAACCATTTGCGCGTCTGTGCTACGGCATCGACGATGGAGCCGGAACCCGTGCCACCGGCCAGACCGGCGAAGATGTAGACGTTGATCTCGCCGTTCACTTCCTTCTTCTTCACGTCTTCCACGGTGGTGTTCAGCTTGAACAGATAGGCATCGATATTGGCAGCAAAGAGAATGCGGCCTGCGCGGCGCTTCTGGTCGGCTGCGGCGCCCACGGGGCAGACGGCTGTCTGCGTCTCGCCCACATTGCCCATGAGGCCGTGCAGCTTGGGATAGGCCGTGGGGTTCGAGAAGATGGCGTCGATGTCGCTGTGTGTCTTGATGTCCACAAAGTCGTTCGGCTGGAAGCAGCAGTTGCCGTGAATGGTCTCGTAGGTCAGGTCCGAGGGGTCGAGCATGGCCCGGTCGGTGTCTACATAGATGAATCCGATGGGTAGCTTCTTGCGTTCCGTGTCGGTGTTGTCGGTCCAAAGTCTCTGGCGGAAAGCCTTCAGGATCTTGCCTCCTGTTCCGCCCAGTCCAATAAGAATGTCTGCCATAGTTGTTTTAGTTTTATGATTATTTGTTTTGATTATTCCAATTCGTTCAGAACTGCAGGCTGCCGGCGCCTCCGCCAGACGTGAGCCCAGTGCCGCCATAGTCTGAATAGTCGCTGCTGCCGCCCCGGTAGCTGAACAGGAAGACGATGGCCAGCGTGGCCACAATCATGAAGCCCAGCAGCCAGAGCACGCGGCGCAGGATGTAGTAGGCCAGCGAGTCGTTGAACTGTTTGGCCACGGTGTCGGCCACGGCGGTGCCGCTCTGTGCGTAGCTCTCTATCTGGCTCAGGTCAATCTTGTCGGCAAAGGGTTCGAGCATGGGATATTCCTCGAACACGCGCTTTTTGATCTCGTCGATGTTGGCCGATGCTTGTTCCAGGTCGCCTGTCTCAATGGTGGGCACCAGTGCCGCCACGGCATCGTGGGCTTCGTCCACGTAGCCTCTTAGGTAGAAGGCACCCGTGATCATGCTGCCCTGGGCTCCGGCCAGGATGAACAGAACCGTGAGCACGATGCAGGCGCCCAGCGAGTTGAGGTTTCCGCTGATCAGCCTGCAAATGAGCCACACTGCGGCTGTTGTGGCGACGGCAATCACTGCGCCCCAGAAGATGCACCCTAAGATATTACCTAAAAAAAACATGGTCGTTGGTCTTTAGTTTGTAACTGTCTTGGTGGTTCGTTTTTGATGATAACGACTGCAAAGATATAAAAGTTTTGACAAAAGTGCAAATAAAAAGAGATTTTTATTTCGTTGCCTTAGATGAAAACAAGCAGAAAGACAATGGATGGAGAAACGTCTGCTGCCGGGCTGTTTTCTGACTGAGCCTCAGTTGCATGATAACTGAGCCTTGGTTGTGCTGTAACTGAGGCTTAGTTGAGTGTCAGCTGAGCCTCAGCTGTAAACGATTGGGAATCAGGATATTGCGAAGCTGATTCTTCGATTTTGAACATCTGGGTGAAGACTGTCTTGAAACGGCAAAAATCGGCATGGACTCACAAATCTGAGTAAAAAGTAACTCGTTATAGAAAAAAATTCGTAACTTTGCGCTCTTGAAACTGAAGAGCAGAAAAATTTAAGAAGATATGGAATCAAGACTCGTTATTTACAACACTCTGACGCGACAGAAGGAGCGCTTCGAACCGCTCCACGCCCCCAACGTGGGCATGTATGTGTGCGGCCCCACGGTCTACGGCGACCCTCATCTGGGCCATGCACGCCCTGCCATCACCTTCGACCTGGTGTTTCGCTATCTCACGCACCTGGGATATAAAGTCAGGTACGTGCGCAACATCACCGACGTGGGCCATCTGGAGCACGATGCCGACGAGGGTGAAGACAAGATTGCCAAGAAGGCACGGCTGGAACAGCTGGAGCCCATGGAGATTGCCCAGTACTACACCAACCGCTACCATGACGCCATGGACCGACTGGGCTGTAAGCGGCCTTCGATTGAGCCGCACGCCACGGGTCACATCATTGAGCAGCAGCAGCTGGTGAAGCAGATTCTGGACAACGGGTTTGCCTACGAGTCGAACGGCTCCATCTATTTCGACATTGAGGCATACAACAAGCAGCATCAGTATGGCATACTCTCAGGACGCTCGTTGGAGAACGTGAAGGATGCCAGTCGTGAGCTCGACGGCGTGGGCGAGAAGCGCCATCAGGCCGACTTTGCCCTGTGGAAGAAGGCGCAGCCGGAGCACATCATGCGCTGGCCTTCGCCCTGGAGCGACGGCTTCCCCGGCTGGCACTGTGAGTGTACGGCCATGGGCCGGAAGTACCTGGGCGAGCAGTTCGACATTCATGGCGGCGGCATGGACCTGGTGTTTCCGCACCATGAGTGCGAGATTGCACAGGCCGTGGCTTCGATGGGCCATCCTGCCGTGAAGTACTGGATGCACAACAACATGATTACCATTGGCGGACAGAAGATGGGCAAGTCGCTGGGCAACTTCATTACGCTGGAGCAGTTCTTCACCGGACAGCACCAACTGCTCAGCAAGCCTTACAGCCCCATGACCATCAGATTCTTCATCCTGTCGGCCCACTATCGCGGCACGGTGGACTTCAGCAACGAGGCCCTGCAGGCTGCCGAGAAGGGTCTGGAGAAACTGATGAACGGCATCAGCGACCTGAGCAGGGTGCAGGTGTCGGCTCAGTGCGATGCCGAAACGGAGCGCATCGTGAAGAGCCTGCGACAGCGTTGCTATGATGCCATGAACGACGACCTGGCCACGCCACAGGTCATCAGCCTGCTCTTCGAGGGCTGCACGGTTGTCAACAAGCTCGTGGACCACAAGGCCACCATCTGTCCCGACTGCCTGAAGGAGCTCAGTGAGGTGATGCACCTCTTTGCCGAGGACATCCTCGGACTGCAGGGACGTAATCAGGACGCTGGTGCCAGCAGTCAGGAGCGCGAAGAGGCTTTCGGGAAGGTGGTCGACATGGTGCTCGACCTGCGTGCCAAGGCCAAGGCCAACAAAGACTGGGCCACCAGCGACCAGATTCGCGATGCCCTCGCCGCCGCTGGCTTTGAGGTGAAGGACACCAAGGACGGTGCCACCTGGCGACTGAACAAGTAAAAACACAAAAAAAAGACCTGCTCTTTTCTGGAAGAACAGGTCTTTTTTCTTATCTGTCGGAAAGCTTTATTTTGCTTTGGCATTGTTCATCTTCTCATACGTGAATGCCTTACGAGTGCCGTCTACAACGGTATAGGCAACGGTGCCGTCTGAGTTGAAGCCGTAGCTGAAAGTATGGTCTGTGATAATCGTCTCACCGTTCAGTCCACTGCCGTTGCGACCATTTGGCCATGTCTGGATTACCTCGCATGCTGACGGCAGCTTATTGGGGCCTTGACCCAAGAGGCCGATATAGGCAAAGGCTTCGGTGAAAAGGCTGGCATCTAAGTCCAAGATCTCGTCGAGCGACGGTACCCACTGGCAATAGGTGTTTGTGCTGGCACTGTCATTATAGGTGAAAACGAAACTCTTGATCCAGGAGTCTTCACCGCATTGGTATTCATACGTCGCCTGATCAAGATTGTCGCTCCTCCACGTCAGCCAGAGTTCTTCCATGGTGCGGGTTTCGGTTTCTTGAGATCCAGTGTAGTCTGAACCGCTTGAGACAGTTGATACGGAGATGGCTTTCAGATGCCCACCGTCGTTGTATGAAATAACGGCACTATATCTTATGGATGCTTTATGGTCATACGTGTGGGTGGAATCGGACATGCTGATGGAGGTCAGGAAGCCGTTCTTGTCGTATGTCACCGAACAGCTCTTTGTCCTGCTGCCTTTTTCTGAATAGACAATCAGGTTGGGCTCGTATCCGAAATACCATCGGTTGGCCTGCTTGTCTTCAATGTAATCTGTCAGGCTCTGCTCGTTGTAATGGAAGCGGTAGTCACCGCACGAAGAGATAAGCATGCCTGTGGCTTTGCTAAATGCGCTTACGGAAGCCTTAGATGGGCTTACGTTGAATTCATTTTCGTTGTCATCATCACAAGCGGCAACAATGCTGCACAGCATCACAGTCAGCGCAATGCCAAGTGCATTCAGATAGTTTTTCTTTTTCATGATAATTATGGTTTTTTGTTTATCAGACTTGTGGGAAGAAAGAGGGCCACGGTCTTTTCGCGGAAGTAATCGTATGACATGTACATCAGTCCGTTGTAGGCATTCTTCGTGCCCCACGAGTTTTTCATGACGAAAAAGGGCTTGCCCCCGTCGTCGTGGGCCAGGCCAACGATGCTCATGCAGTGGTCGTCTGTGGTGCGGCCCTGCAGGAGCGACAGCCGGGCCACGCCCCGTTTCCAGTCGAAGCCGGGCTCAGAGATGTCGCCTTCCCAGCAAATGCCGTGACCTTGTCTGACGGCTCTCTCGGCCAGCGCCAGCATGGAGTCGCGCGGAATGTTCAGCAGTTCGTTGCGCTCCCAGTTGTCGCGCACGTTTAATATGAAATTGGTGTAGAAAGGGTCATTGTCTGAAGAGGCTACACCCGTGTATTCGTTTGGTGCGCAAACAGAGTGGGCAAACTCAAGCGGGGTGTACTGCACGCCCAGCATGTAGGCGTACTTCGGCGGGATGTCGTCGCCCACTGGCATGGCATCGTAGGGCACCAGACCGTAACGGTAGATCAGGTGGATGAGCGTGATGCCCATGCCCCGTTTGGTCTTCGGTACCAGTGGGTCGCGCTCCATGTGGCGGTCCACCCACGATGTAGACAGATTGACCGAGTCGCCCTTCATGATGTGCTCCGTTTCTATGGCTGCCAGCATGGCGTAGGCCCAGCAAGTGGGGCGGTCGCCTTGGCTCTTCACGGGTGTAAAACGGTTGAGTACGTCGATGGTGAAGTGCTCTGGCTGTTCGCCACAGCTGCTTGTCAGCCATAGAAGGGCAGTCAGGAGAACTGTCAGAAAAAACGAAGTGCGGATGGTCATGAGGCGCATGGTTCAGGGAAGGAAGACTACTGGAAGCTGGCCACGTCGCTCACTTCCTTCCGACGGGGACGCTGTGGTTCGCTCTTGCGGTGTCCCACGGCAATGACCGCCACCACGGTTTCGTTGTCAGCGATGCTCAGGTGCTGGCGGATTTGGTCGGCATCACGCAGTCCCAATACCAATGTGTCGAGTCCAAGGTCGGCTGCCTTCAGCAGCAGGTAGGCACTCTGCAGGCCCAAGTCGTAGCATCCCCATCCGTTACCCAACTCGTTGTCAGGTTCGGAAAGGGGGTTGCCCTGTTCGTCGGTAGCGTCATCCACGCGGTGAAAACCGGATCGGTTCTTGACAAAGGTGGTCACGATGAGGGCTCCGCAGCCGTTCACCCGCTCCTGATTCCGGTCGGGCAGACAGGCCAGCAGGCCTGCCATCATCGTGCTGTCGGCCATGACTACATGGTAGCGGCCCGTCTCTGAGTTTTTCCATGTGGGTGCCTCAAGAGCGGCTTTCACCATCTGTTCAATTTCTTCGCGCGTCACCTTCTGGGTGGCGTCATATTCACGTACGCTGCGGCGACGCATGGTCAGTTCGTCAAATGATGTCATATCTTTCAGTATTTTGATGGTTTTGCAAGTTTTTTGTCTCTATTTTTCAAAATGCTGGTAGTCTTTCAGTGACTTCCAGGAGCCTCCCCACTGGAATCCCCGTTCTGTAAACAGCCGCCAAAGCAGGTCACGGCGCTTGATAGTGTAGGCTGAACGGCGGGAGCGGTCGGCCCATTTCCGGGCAGTCTGAGGCTGAATGACTGAGCCTTTTACGTAAGGGTTATAGAGCGGATTGACGTCAATGGCCAGTCCACGGGCATGTTTTGAGAGCACTTTTGTACCCTCGACAGCCCGGAAACAGAAACAAGAGGTGTTGTTGTCGCGCATCGAACGTTCGTCATCGGCATCATAGTCGTCGATGAGCCGCATCCGCTCAATAGGGTAGTGGGCCTTGTAGAGTTCTTTGAAAATGTATAGTAAATCGGTGGCAATGGCTTTGTTGCATACCAGTTCGCCCTGATGTACCTGACCTTTGGCGTCGTAGTGAAGTACGGTGAGGTAGCGCAAGTCAGTTCGCCTGACCGTACATTTTTCAGGAAAACTCTTCCCTTGCATGCGTGCAAAGATCGCATCGCTCAGTGTGTCGGCTGAGAATCCCTGTTGGGCGAAGGCTGCTTGCGACAGCAGAAGCAGTGCAAAAATAATCAGTTTCGTCGCAATCATGCTGCAAAAGTAGTTCTTTTTTTCCAAATCTGCAAATAAAAAAGGTCCAAATTCCTTCGCAGGAACTTGGACCCATGGCTATAGTAAAGTATTTTGCTCAAAGAGCCTTGTTAAGCAGCAGGCTTCTCTTCCTCTTCACGGATGGTCTTTCCGCCCAGCACAAGGAAGGCAGTAGGAGCAGCAATGAAGATTGACGAGAGCGTACCGAACACCACGCCAAGAATCATGGCAAACGAGAACGAACGGATGCTGTCGCCACCAAACAGGAAGATGATGGCCAGCACGAGGAACGTTGTCACTGAGGTGTTGATGGTACGAGCCAGCGTCTGGTTCAGAGAATCATTGAAGATGGTCTGGCGGTCACGCTTGCCATAGAGGCCGATGTTCTCACGAATACGGTCGAACACCACCACCTTATCGTTAATGGAGTAACCAATCACGGTCAGGATGGCACCGATGAACACCTGGTCGATCTCAAGCGACATGGGAACCCAGCCCCACAGAGCTGAATACATGCCGATAACAACCAGGGCGTCGAGGGCCAGTGCAACGATAGCACCGATTGAGAAGGCCAGGTTGCGGAATCGGATGAAGATGTAAAGGAAGATGGCAATCAGGGCAATGATCACTGAGATGATAGCTCCGTAGGTAATGGTCTTAGCCACTGAAGGTCCTACCTTTGCAGAACTGATAATGGAACCGCCTTCACGTACATCGGGGTTCTTGAAGTCGGCCACATTAGCCTGGCTGATAAGTCCGGCTTTGGTCAGTGCTTCGTACAGGATGTTCTCAGCCTGATCGTCAACCTCAGGATTGTTGGACTCAATATCCCAGTTGGTCGAGATACGCACGGTCTTGCCGTCGGTACCCAGTGCAATCACGCTGGTGTTGGCCTCCTGACCTGCCTTGTCACCAATACTGTTGGTGAAAGCACCGGCCAGTGCGGTACGAACAGCTTCTACGGGAGTCTCTTTGTCGAGTGCAACCACATAGTTACGACCACCAGTGAAGTCAATGCTCTGGCTCAGTCCGCGCACGAAGAAGCAGCAGATGAAAGCCACGGCAGCAATGCCCCAGATGGTGTACGACTTCTTGTACATGCCCATGAAGTTGTACTTGGCGTTTTGCATGAGGTTCTTAGAGTAGGCTGTGACGAAGGTCAGGTTCAACCACTTGTCCTTTCCAAGCTGATACTCATAGACCAGGCGGGTGAGGAACACAGCGGTGAAGAACGAAACGAGGATACCGATGATCCAAGTGGTGGCGAAGCCCTTCACAGGACCTGTACCGAAGTAAAGCAGGATGATACCGGTAATCAACGAAGTGAAGTTCGAGTCGAAGATAGCCGAGAAAGCGTTTGAGTAACCCTTGGTCAGGGCTTCCTTCACGTTCAGGCCGCGGCGCAGCTCTTCCTTGGTACGCTCATAGATCAGCACGTTGGCGTCGACTGCCGTACCCAGCGTCAGCACGATACCGGCAATACCCGGCATGGTCAGAGCTGCCTGGAAGGAAGTCAGGATGCCCAGTGTGAAGAACAGGTTGAACAGCAGGGCTACGTCGGAGATGAGGCCCGGGATGACACCGTACAGTGCAATCATGTAGAGCATCAGCAGCACGAAGGCCACGATGAACGAGATGATACCTTGCTGGATGGATTGTGCACCAAGCGAAGGACCAACCACCTCTTCCTGCACAATGCGGGTCGGGGCAGGCATCTTACCAGAGTTCAGTGTGTTGGCAAGGTCCTTGGTGTCTTCGATAGTGAAGGAACCAGTGATCTGCGAGTTACCGCCGTCAATCTGAGAAAGGATGCGCGGTGCGCTGTAGACTGCGTCGTCGAGCACGATGGCCACGGCGCGGTTGATGTTCATCTTCGTAATCTGTGACCAGCGACGGGCACCGTCACTGTTCATTTGCATAGACACAGAGGGATGGCCCATCTGGTCGAAGTCGTCCTTAGCGCTGGTAATCACGTCGCCTTCCAGCGGTGCACGTCCGTTGGGTTCGGTGATTTTCAGGGCATAGAGTGCAAACACTTCACCGCGTGAGCCTTCGCCGAAGTCTTCGGCTTTGGCACCCCAGCGCAGCTTCACCTCAGCAGGCAGAATCTGGCGGGCCACTTCTGAGTAGATGATCTGGTCGATGTCGGCGGTGTCGCGTGAAAGGGCATAGCCCACGATGGCCAGCCCCTGGCCCTGAACGGGCTGGAACACAGAGAGCAGCGGGTTGCGCTTTTTGGCGTCGGCCTTGGCCTGTTCGCTGGCTTTGCTGTCGCCCTTGGCAATCTTGGCGGCAAAGGCTGAAGAAGCAACCTTGGCACTGTCGGCAGCGGCATTCTGAGCCACAGCGGTAGAGTCGGTGGCGGTAGAATCGTTAGCCTCACCGCTCATCAGTGCGGCATAGCGGGTGTCGAGCTGTACGAGCAGGGGCACGATTTCCTGCGAGTTGTAGGTCTCCCAGAACTCCAGGTTGGCCGAACCCTGCAGCAGTTTACGCACACGCTCAGGCTCTTTCACACCTGGCATTTCGACCATGATACGCGACTGTCCTTCAAGGCGCTGTATGTTGGGCTGCACCACGCCGAACTTATCGATACGCTGACGGACAACGTTCTCGGCATTGTCGACTGCCGACTGTACTTCGGCGCGCAGTGCGCTTTCCACTTCCGAGTCAGTAGACTGTGTGCTCACCTTGCCTTTCAACTGCTGGGTGGCGAATACTGAGGCCAGTGGTCGGCCCTGTCCGTTTTCTTTCCAGCGGTTGATGAACAGTGAGATAAAGTCGTCCTGACTGGTCTCTTCGTCTTTCTTTGCCTCATTCATCGACTTGCGATAGGCAGCGTCGGTCTTGTGGTCGGCCAGCACGTCGATGACGTCGGGTACTGACACCTCGAGGATCACGTTCATACCACCCTTCAGGTCCAGACCAAGACCAATTTCCATCTCTTGGCACTGCTTCAGCGAGTAAATGCCTAAGTAGACTTTCTCGTTCTTGAGCGAGTCCAGATACTCCTTGCCTTCCTTCTCGCCCATTTCGGCGGCCTTACTGGTGTACTGCCGCGTCACGAATCCGAACGAAAGATAGAAGCAGCAGACCAGCGTGAGCAGTACTGCAATTGTCTTTACAATTCCTTTGTTTTGCATTGTTTTTTTATGTTATTTATTGATTTTACGCAATTTAGCCTGCAAATATAGCTATTTTTTTACACTTTGAAAAATATTAGGCCGATTTTCATGTTTTTTTTAAGGTTTTTCGGCCATTTTTAGCCAACAGAGCATCGGATAGTGGTCGCTGACGTCGATTTTCGTGTCAATTTTGCACTGAAGGGGGGTGATGTCGCGAGAACACATCATGTGGTCAATTCGGAAGTTGAAACCATGCTGGTTGAACGACAGTCCCAGACCGCAGCCCGACTCGACGAAGCAGTCCGTCAGACCCTTGGCCATGGCGTGGCGGGTGTAGGAGATGGGTGTGTCGTTGAAGTCGCCGCACACGAGGACGGGATATTGGCTGTGGCGGCTGATGTACTGCTTGACGGCCTTCACCTGTTGCTCCCGTCGCATCATGGCACTGGCCAGCTTGTCGACCAGCATCTGTGTCTCGGCCTTGGCGGTGTCGCGTTCCATGTGGCCCTTGATCATTTTCTGGTAGCGTTTCCGGTCGCTGCTTGAGAGGTGGGTGCCCTCCAGGTGGTTGTTGATTAGCAGTAGCGTGTCGCCGCTGTCCAGCTTCAGCAGGTAGGCTACCGATCCGTTGGTCAGTGACTGATAGTCAATGCGCTCCTTGCCCACGATGGGAAAGCGTGTGTGCAGGCCCAGACAGTTTAAGCCCGAATAGGCCGGACTGCTTACGCGTACCGTGTCGTTGTACTTGAAGTGACGGGCAAAGACTTCCTTTGTGTTCTTCCATTTCGAGGTCATGTCTTCCTGTAGGCATACGATGTCAGCCTTTTCATTGATGAGGTAGGCCAGTATGGAGTCGAAGGCTTCCTCATACTTGAAGTTGCCGCCATATCCGGCCACGTTGTAGGAGACGACGTGAAGCGTGTTGTCCGTGACAGGCTGCTCATCGAAGTGAAGGGGCATATATATACAAATAGGTACGTACGCGAGCGCGAAGCCTGCTACGGGGATGAGCAACCGTTTCCAGCTGAAGAACACCCAGAAGAGCAGAAAGGCCAGATTGACCGCCAGGAAAAAGGGGAATGTCATGCCGGCACACGCCAGCCAGGCATGGTCAGCAGGCGGCACGCGGTCACTATAGCCCACAGCCACCATGAGCAGTGCCGTGAGCACGTTGGCCCCGGCCACCAGGTTGAGCACAAATGTCTTCAGACGTCCTGTCATCGCTCGCGACTGGCTTCGAAGAGCCGCTGTTTCTCGTCTTTGGTCAGACTGTCGTAGCCGCTCTTGCGTATCTTGTCCAGAATGCGGTCTATCTCTTCCTGGCTCTCACGTTTGCGGGCGTTGTATTCCATGTCGGCCTCCTTGCTGGCCGAACGGGGTTCCTGTTTCTCCGTCTGCCAGCCGTGACGCCGCTCGAAGTTGCGCTTCATGCTGTCGAAGAACAGGCGTCCGCTCTGCAGGTCGTAGTCGCTTCCCGGGTGTTTCTGCCAGTAGCGGATGAGCAGGAAGCCGAAGAACATGCCGCCCAGATGGGCTACATGGGCCACACCGTCGCCCGGAGAACTTAGTGCCGAGAACAGTTCGAGGGCGGCATAGCCGGCTACGAACCACTTGGCCTTGATGGGAACGGGCAGTGGGAAGATGAAAATCTGGTTGTTGGGAAACGTCATGCCAAAGGCCAGCAGGATGCCGTAGACGGCTCCCGAGGCACCGATGGTCACCCAGCGGTTCAGGTAGGGAGCCACCTGTGCAGGGTCATAAGCCCCCAGTCCTTCAGAGAGGAAGTACACGTACTGGGCGGCTTCCTGGCACAGACCAGCTGCCACACCGCAGAAAAGATAATAGAACAGGAACTTGCGCGGGCCCCACACTTGCTCAATCACGCCGCCAAACATCCACAGGGCAAACATGTTGAAGAACAGATGAGTGAAGCCGCCATGCAGGAACTGATAGGTCACAAACTGGTACAGATGGAAATGACTGGCCATGAAAAAATGCAGGCCACCCCATGCCGTAAGGTCAATGCCGCGCGTCTCAAGCACCCACGTGGCCAGCCAGGCCAGGAAGTTGATGATGAGCAGGTTCTTTGTTATCGTAGGAATGTTGCGAAACATCTTTCTTATTAACGTTTTTGCGATTTACGATTTACATTTTCTATTTTTAATTTTCGGCCGCAAAATTACGAAAAATATCTGTTTTCCAACACTAAAACAGGCATTTACGCACTTTTTTTCAACAAAAAATGCATTTTTTCGTGATTTTTAAATACTTTCGCTTATATTTGCGACAGAATTTGAACAAACAACATATTATTCACACTTTAAATCAAAAGAAAATTATGAACAAGACTGAATTAGTTGAGAAGATTGCCGCTGGTGCTGGCATTACGAAAGTTGACGCAAAGAAGGCCCTTGACGCTACTGTTGCTGCCATTAAGGACGCTCTCATCGCAGGTGACAAGGTCTCTCTCGTTGGCTTCGGTACGTTTGCTATTTCCGAGCGTCCCGCTCGTGAGGGCATCAACCCCGCAACTAAGGCAAAGATCACGATTGCTGCCAAGAAGGTGGCTAAGTTCAAGGCTGGTGCCGAGCTGGTTGACGCTCTGAACTAATCCTGATTCTTCTTTTTCAGACGCTTTGACAGGGCATCCTCCGTGAAGGGGATGCCTTGATTCTTTTTAATAGTCTGGAAAACAGATGGTTGCAGGTGGCTTGCAGCTGAGGCTCAGTTGACATGCAACTGAGCCTCGGTTATTAAACAACTGAGCCTCTGTTGTAATGCAACGGAGGCTCAGTTGTCAGGCAGTGTTTTTCCACTTCAGAAAAACGTCTATAACTGTAAAAATCTTATTTCACTTCCCAGATGTCGTTGGTCTCGAGCAGTTCGGTGAAGTTGTGGTACTTCTTCTGGGCCGAGACCTCCTCAAGCTGGGCGTAGACGGCATCGTTGTAGGTGGGAGCCTCAACGTCGCGAATCACACCCAGGGCAATGGGGAATCCGTCCTCGGGCGTCATCATGGCCAGCTTCAGCTGCAGGGTGTTGTCCTCGCAGTGGGCGTCGTGTACCAGCACGTCGTCCAGCGTGTAGCCGTCCTTGCCAATCTCCACCACCTTCAGGCCGAAGCCCTGCTGCACCAGACCGAACTCGTTGTTCTCGCCGAACACCAGTTTCTCGCCGTGGCGCACGTAGATGGCATTCTTCTTGCGGCCCTCGTTGTTGTAGACCACGTCGTGGCAGTGGTCGTTGAAGATCACGCAGTTCT
>CAMZBS010000006.1 GCA_947304695.1 uncultured Prevotella sp. | reverse complement strand
GCCTTGATGCACTCCTGGTTGTGGCGCAGTGTCTCGTCGTTCAGCAGGTTGCGCTCCTGGCTCTTGCCGCTGGGGTCGCCAATCATGCCGGTGGCACCACCCACGAGAATCACGGGACGGTGGCCGCAGCGTTGCAGGTGGCGCAGCATCATGATGCCGCACAGGTGGCCTATGTGCAGCGAGTCGGCGGTGGGGTCGGTGCCCAGGTAGGCTGTCACCATCTCTTTCTGCAACAGTTCTTCCGTGCCGGGCATCATCTGTGCCAGCATTCCGCGCCAGCGCAGTTCTTCTACAAAATTCTTTCTCATTCTTATCTTGTTTTATTTGATTTTATTCCGTCTGAATCTCTTTGCGGGTGCAAAAGTACGAAAAATAAGGGAAACAGCGCAGAAAAAGCGTTGTAATGTTTTGTTTTGTAAAGATATTTCGGCAAAGACACGAATATTTCGTTAAGCCACGCATCATTCTGCCAAATATTTACTACTTTTGCAAATCGATAATGATGGTAAGCAACAATAAATGAAGAGAATGCAAACTACAGTAAGACTAATGACAGTGGTATGGCTGCTGTTGCTGCCATTCTATATGGAGGCCCAGCGTTTTTTGCAACACGCAGACAATTTACCCTATTTGGCAGAAGGGGTCATCGATACAACAAACCACGAGACACTTGGACTTCAGAAGAATGAAGCTGTCAGGACTGTTAATATCTTTACTGCGACAGATCATACCGATCATTATGCCAATGGTGTGGTGATGACAGTCTTCAAAGACAAACTATATTGTATGTGGCAGAGTTCACCAAAGGATGAAGACAGCGACGACACTTGGGTGGCCTATAGCATCAGTTCCGACGAGGGAATGACATGGAGTGCGCCCCAGCCGCTGGCCTTGCCTTCTGATGAGTTCTACTGCACATCAGGTGGCTGGCTGGTAAGAGGCGATACGCTGACGGCTTTCATCGACACGTGGCAGAAAGGACTGAATCCACGAGGCGGACGCACCTGTTACAGGACAACCACAGACGGCCGGACATGGAGTCAGCTTCAACCTGTAAGGATGAAAGACGGACTGCCGATGGAAGGTGTTTTGGAACAAGACCCATACACCCTTTCTGATGGTCGCTTGATTGGTGCCTCGCACCTGATGCCTGGACTACATATCTGTCCTGTCTTTACTGATGACCCTTCGGGACATAACGGTTGGCAAAGAGCCGACTTTGAATCAGAAGATGCAGGCAAACAATCTCGCGAGTTAGAACCCAGCCAATACGTACAGCCAGACGGAACCATCGTCATGCTGTTTCGCGATCAGAAGAGTTCGTTCCGCAAACTGGCATCCGTCAGCCACGACAGAGGCGAAACCTGGAGTAAGCCACAGCTAACCAACATTCCCGATGCTCGCACAAAGCAGTGTGCAGGCAATTTGCCCGATGGCACTTCCTATATGGTCTGCTGTCCTGTAAACGGCAAATGGCGCTGGCCTTTGACTTTGCTCCTTAGTCAAGATGGTGTCAGTTTCGACAAAGCCATCTTGCTACGCAGTGGCAAAGCTGATGATCTGCCTCCCAGACGCTATGAGGGGAAATACAAAACCTTGGGTTTTAACTATCCCAAGGCCTTCATACACAATAACACCTTATACGTGAGCTATTCCGTCAACAAGGAAGACGTGCAATGCACAATGATTTCCATAGACTCATCGGAAAACAGTCTTCCATAGGTACTCCAACCGAGAATCGAACTCGGATCTACTCTTTAGGAGAGAGTTGTTCTATCCATTGAACTATTAGAGCCCATTTTGAGTGTGCAAAGGTACGAAAAAGTTGTGAGTTAAGCGTTAGGAGTTGGGAATTTCCCTTTTTCCTTAATTATTTTTAACTCCGATTTTTATAGCAGGCGGCGGTATCTGGATGTTTCCTTTTTCTTTTTGTGGGCTTTTCCCCAGGCGACGTTCATGCCAAGACAGAAGCTGACGTTTGAGCTTAGGGGAATGCCTTCCTTGGACTGTTTGCCAAGGATATGGTCCATGCCGATGAAGAAATTCATGCCCACAGGATGGACGTTGAGCACCCAGCCCATGCTGGTGGAATAGGTGCCTACTGCCAGGCTTACTCCACCATCGAGCCAGGACAGGGGTGCCCAGTTGGCGCTCAGTCGGCCTTCAGTCCAGGAATACTCTCCAAAGAAGCGGTGATGCATCAGCAGGCCGAACGTCAGTCGTTCATAGACGGGCAGCGCATATTCGGCACCAAGGTTGAGTGTGGCGGCCAGTCCGGTGGTCTGCCCACCTTCTTTTCCCTTCTCTAAGGCGATGAAGTCCGACAGTTGGTCGGCATACGAGTCGGTCTGATCTTCCATCTGGTTGGGTTGCGGGATGCCGTTCTCGTCTTCTTCCTTTACGGGTACCTCATGGAATCCGTGGAAGATGAACTGCTGTTGCTTCTGGACCAGCTGTATGCCGTCACTCCAGCTGATGAACCCCAGGTCGGTGAGGGCTGCACTCAGGCGAAGTGGCTTCAGGGCAGTGATGCTGCTGTTCTGGAAGCGATATTCAGCTCCCAAGTCAATGCCCAGTCCGAAGCCGTTTGCTCCACCTTTGTCGATACTGGTGTTGCCCAGGTCTATATGTTCATAGCTGCCTTTTCCTTCCTGTTTGTAATCGTCGGTCTTGTTCTCAAAGCGAATGCCTTTCACGTTGACGTCGGCCACAGCATGGTCTGTCGTCATTTTCCATTCATTGCCGGTGAGGGTGGCTTTCATGTCGCTGATGTTCAGGTCGGCCCTGCCAGCTCCGACAAGGAACTTCAGCTTTGCTCCGATGCGAAGGTTGTCGTTGAGCTGGTGGGAATGGCCCAATGCCACTTCGGCATAGGACATGGCACGGGCACCGATAAAGTCGAACTGGTACTCCTTGTTGCCTATGTTTTTGGCAAACTCGAATAGTTCGTAGGGCAGCGACAGGCCCACCATGGTCTTGGCGTTTAACTCAATGGTGTTGTAGCCTCCGAAGGCGCGGAACCCGGCTGAGAGCAGTGTGATGTCGATATTGGCTTCAATACGGTTCTCGTTGTTCAGTCCGCTGAGCACCTCGCTGGCTGACACGTCAGGATGCAGCAGCGTGCGGCTGTATTTGCCTGTGGCAGGATCTTGGAAGAACACGTCCTCCAGTCCGAAGTTTCCTTGTAGCTGGATGCTCAGGTTGCCCAGTGCGGGCATCGATACATAGCCCTGGTCATTGCCAAAAGCAGGGTTCAGTGTGTGGCGGTATTTATAGTCTGGCGTGAAATAGGCCGAGCGTAGCGTCTGGGCTTCGCACGTCAGGTTCAGTAGCAGGAGACTGAGGGTGAAGAGGATGTATGTGTGTTTCATTTAGTTGTCAAGATTATATATTACTTTGCCGTGCAACGTGGGCACGATGTTCTCTATTCGCAGTGTGTGTTCACTCTTGTTCAGGGCCTTGCCTTGGTATTCGCTTTCGGCAGGGGTGAATGCTTCTGCCCGATAGACAATGCCATCGAGCTGTTCCAACCCGTTCTCGCCATGTTGCCGGACAACGACGCGCAAGTGAGTGGTCTTCGGACTGTCCTTCGTTCCAGCATCAATCACACCGTCCTTGTTGTTGGTAGGTGTGGTCACTTCAACGTCAATCATGGTAGCGGGCATTAGCTCCGATTGTCCGTTAGCACCTTTCCGCATGGGGTAGGCCCTTACCTTCAGGTCGGCAGGTACGCGATTCAGCACGTCGGCTTCTACTTCTACATAGCTGCCAGGAGCCATGCGAAGGTCCTTCAAGTCGTCGTTCCAGCCGTCGATGGTGTCGCGGTAAACGATGACCGTACCGTAGTTGAAGGCCAGTGGTGCCCAGAAGTCGTAGCTGGGCTGAATGGTGTATTCGGTGTCGAGCATGACCGTACCCGGTTCATTCTGGTCCACGGAGGCGTCGCACTCAAAGGTGATGGCTTTGGGAATCTTCTGCAGAAGTCCCGACAAGGTCTTTGATCCTTCAATGGGTTCCACGGGTACAGCACCCTCATAAACAGTGTATTTGCCAGTGAGGTTTATAGCCTTGCCTTTGTCGTGAATGAGAAACTTGGTTGCGGTGCTGCTGCCAATGCTTCCAGTATGAGGCAAGGTGAAGAGATGGGGTAGTTGTACTGAGTCCAGCCGCTCACGCTGTCCGCTGGGCAGGACATCGCCCAGTGTGACGAGCCGCAGGTTCTCCAGTTTGCCTGTGACGTTGATGTTGCTGTTAATGCAGATTCCTATTTGCGGGTTGTCTATCACAAGTCTTACATCGTCGTCTTCCAGGAATGCGGGCAGGCTGTTGATGGTAAACTCGCCAATGCCGTTGGTCAGGTCAACGTCGGGATTGAACTTGCCAGTGGCCTGGCCTATTTCAATATCGTAGAGCAGTACCTTGCTTTGCATGTAATAGTCTTTGGGATGGCCAAAGAAACGTTCGATAAGGTGGCTCTTCAGTGTTTCCTTGTCAATGTTGTGCTGGTGGATGTGAAGGTCAACAAACAGGTCGGCCTGAAGCATGAGCACTTGCTTGTTGCCGCGCCTCACGATTCTGATATAGTTGCCGCCCAATTCTTTTGCAGCTTCTTCATCGAAATCGGGTTGGTGGTTCTCAAAGTACTGTAAGGCTTCTGCCGAGAGCTGGATGTGTACGCCCTTGGTGCTCACGTCCATGTGAATGCCCTTGGCATCGTTTAGAACAGTAGTTCCCTGGGTCATTCCTTCGCTTTTGATGATGCTGCGTTCCAGAAAAGGCGGCACCGTAATGTTGAGGCTGAAAATGCGGTCAATCAGGCTGCGGATGTCGGGTGAGAACGTCAGCTGCAGCTCTACGGTTGGCATGACGCCAGCCCCTTTGGCTGTGACCTTGGACAGTTCGATCACCTCGTCGGGCAGTTCTACTTGATAGGTGAACAGTGTCAGTTGGCCTTCGGTTGAATAATCTTCTTCAATGGTGCGGAATAAGTCATCGACATACGCTCCGATGGACTGCTTGACATCGTTTTCGCTGATGCCGAGAGTCTGGGACAGCTGTCTCAGGTGGCTCAGCACCGATTGTCCAATGGTGTCAATGGAGGAGAGTTGCAGGACATTATAATCGGCTTCCTCTGAACCTCGGTGGACGACAATGGGGTCGATTCTCGGATGGGCAGCCTCCACGTCGTCGCTTCCTGAACTTTTAGCAAAAAGGTAGTTCCCCTTCTCGTCGGTGCTGATTACATCGCTATTGTCAATGTCAATCACATCACTAAGCTCAATCTCGCGTACGGAGTTGTTGCCAGGCAGTCGGAGCCCTTCTGGCCTCTCGGTTCCCACGGCAATGGTTTTGTCTATGTCGCTCAGGTCATAGTTACTGTCAATGCAGGCAGAAAAGGCCAGCACTGTAAATAATAGGGTAAAGGTGAAATTACCGCGAAAGCAGTTTTTTGTCATTATTGATATACGTCGATTGTAAAGATTAGTCGTCTAGGTAATGACAAAGGTATACATTTCCTTCTGCTTTTCACAATAATTAGCCCGTCATTTAACGATAATTAAGCTCTAGCCTACAAAAAAACAGGCAAATTGAAAGAAAACGGTTAAATATTTTTGCACTTTAAGTTTATTTGCTTATCTTTGCACGGAGAAGAGAACTAAAATTATAAATTTAAAAATATTGACTTATGAAGAAACTACTTACTCTTGCCCTTATCGGACTGATAAGTACGACGGGCGCTCAGGCACAGGACACGGTGGATGAGTTCGGACTTTTCGACCATGTGTCGGCAGGCCTCTCGCTGGGTACAACAGGTATCGGCATCGAGGTGGCTGCACCTCTCTGTAACTTTGTACAGGCTCGCATGGGCTATTCGTTCATGCCGGGCATCAAGAAAACATTTAATTTTGATATTGATACAGACAAAGCTTGGGTTGCCAACAATCCCAAAACAGGTAAAAAAGTTGAGGATGTTGATATAGAAGGCAAGTTTGGCTGGGGTGACTTCAAGTTGCTTTTCGATATTTTCCCTTCGAAGAAAAGTATCTTCCATTTCACCGCAGGATTCTATATTGGCAAAAGCAAGGTGATTGAGGCATATAATGTGTCACCTCTTGTGAGCGATGAAAAGTACCCAGACGGATCATACAAGTATTGGGGCGTTGCAGGTCCCGACTTGGGTTCAGGCAGTCAGTTCTACACTGTGGTCTCAGAACCAGACGGTCAGGTGAAGTTGGATGTGAAGACCAATAGTTTCAAACCTTATCTTGGCATAGGTGTGGGGCGCGCAGTGCCGAAGGGTCGTTTCAGCGTTTGTGGTGATCTTGGCGTGCAGTTCTGGGGCAAGCCTGAACTTTGGACAAATGTCGATGAGGGCAATGGTCCGAAATACAGTAAAGTGGAAAGAAGCAAGATCACAGGTACGGACGATTATTGTGATGACATTAAAGACGGTATTAAAACTGGAGAGAAGGTTGTGATTTTTCCTGTTTTGACTATCCGTATCAATGGTCGTTTCTTCTAATTTATTAATAATGTGTAACTAAAAAATAACAGCAAAAGAACATGAAAAAGAATTTCTTTTATTTTGCAATGGCTCTGTGCGTAGCCCTTTGCACCGTTTCGTGTGGTTCTGACGACGACAGCGATGACGGCGTTCCCCACTACACCAAGCAGAAGTATGAAACTGAGGCTGCCGCCTATGACATTGTTCCGAGGACGGCCGTTTCTTCTACCCCTTCAGCTGAAGGTGAAGAGGTCAGCATTACGGGAATCGATTTCACTGAGAGCGGTAAGGCCATCTTTGAGCTTACTTTTGAAAGTCCCAATGGTAAAAAGACGCTACAATACGTCACCTACGATGTGGAGATTAACGGTGACACCTATACGGTGAAGGACGGCAGCAAAACAATTGGTACTGTTGTGAAGAAAGGCTCTCGTGCCTCCTCTGAAGGCGTGATGATTACCATTAACGTGTCGCTGACGGTTGGCGGCAAGACGTACCCGTTCAGTTTCGATGATCCTGTGGCTGCTGTGCAGTTGCTGGAGGTTATGGCAGCAAGCAAGGGTCTGACCGACATCACCCGTACCTGGCAGGTGGAAAGCATGATGCTTGTTTTGCGCTTTGACAATGGTAACAGTCCTTCTGTACGAGTGACAGGTGGTAAGTTGACTAATTTCCAGATTCTGGCCGAAGACAATGGTATTATCCTGAAGGAGAAAGACCGCGCCGCTCTGAACAGAACAATCCAAGGAATTACGCTCGACAAGTATGGCTTGTTCACTGTCACTTATAGCGACAAGTACAATGATGCTGCTACTTGGAGCTGGGTAGCTGGTTCGAACGACGGTAAGATCAATCTTATATTAAAGGACGAAGCTATGGGTAACAAGTTCCTGGAGAACAGTACCGACATTGAAGTGCAGTATACTGGAGACGATAAGATTAATTTGGTTTTGACTACCCGTCTGGAGGCTGATGAGTGTACCGCTTACATCACTATGAATCTGAAGTAAGCGCTATAGCATTTCAAAACAAAAAGGCCATTTCTGAACTCACATTTGAGTTTCGAAATGGCTTTTTTGTTGTCTTTAGCAAAGGATGGCTTCGGCAGCCTTTACCTGTTCGTTGGTGGGCGTGGGCACGTCTTTTAATGTGTAGTCAAGGCCCAGCTGTTGCCATTTGAATGTGCCGAGCGTGTGGTAGGGCAGCACTTCCACCTTTTTTATATTATGCAGGGTGTCGAGAAACTGACGCAGACGGTGCAGCTGTGACTCGTCGTCGGTAATGCCTGGTACCAGTACGTGGCGGATCCAGACGGGCTTTCCGATGTTTGAGAGGTAGCGGGCACAGTCCAGTATGCGGTCGTTGGGGTGGCCTGTGAGCCAGCGGTGACACTCCGAGTCTATGTGCTTGATGTCGAGCAGCACCAGGTCGGTGGACTGCATGAGGCGTTCGAACTTCAGAAAGAAGGGTGTTTCGTGGGTGAAGGGCTGTGCTGCCGTGTCAAGACAGGTATTGATGCCGCGACGGTGGGCCTCTTCGAACAACTCAGTGAGGAAATCTATCTGCAAAAGGGCTTCGCCTCCCGATACGGTGATGCCGCCCTCAGGGCCCCAGTAGGTGCGGTAGCGTTCAGCCTTGTCAAGGAGGTCGGTGACCGATGCGGCGGTGCCGCATGCTGCTGAACCGTCTTTCCAGGTGTCGGGGTTGTGACAATAGCGGCAGCGCATGTGGCAGCCCTGCATGAAAATCAAGAACCGAATCCCCGGCCCGTCAACGGAGCCGAAGGATTCGGTGGAATGGATATAGCCTTTACTAGTCATACTAGTTCTTCTAGTTGTTCTAGAGAATCTAGATTTTCCAGAAAATTACAAGCTTTCGTGAGCCTGACGGGCAATCACGTCTTCCTGCTGTTCGCGGGTCAGGTCGATGAACTTCACGGCGTAGCCAGACACACGGATGGTGAAGTTGGCGTATTCGGGCTTCTCAGGATGCTCCATGGCATCGCGCAGCTTATCGACACCAAATACGTTCACGTTCAGGTGGTGGGCACCCTTGGTGAAGTAGCCGTCCATTACGCGAACCAGAGTCTGGGCGCGCTCCTCATCGTTGTGGCCGAGGGTGTTGGGACTGATGGTCTGCGTGTTGGAGATGCCGTCAAGGGCATACTCGTAAGGAATCTTGGCCACTGAGTTGAGCGAAGCCAGCAGACCGTTCTTCTCAGCACCGTAGCTGGGGTTGGCACCCGGTGACAGCGGCGTACCGGCGCGGCGTCCGTCGGGCAGGTTGCCCGTGTACTTGCCATAGACCACATTTGAAGTGATGGTCAGGATGGAGGTGGTAGGTTCAGAGTCGCGATAGGTGTGGTGACGCTTGATCTTGGCCAGGAAGGTCTTCAGCACCCATACTGCCACCTCGTCGGCACGGTCGTCGTCGTTTCCGTAGCGGGGGAAGTCGCCTTCCACCTGATAGTCAACGTTGAAGCCCGTCTCGTCGCGGATGATCTTCACCTTGGCATACTTCACGGCGCAGATAGAGTCAACCACGTGAGAGAAGCCGGCAATACCCGTGGCGAAGGTGCGGCGCACGTCGGTATCGATGAGGGCCATCTCAGCAGCCTCATAGAAGTACTTGTCGTGCATGTAGTGAATAAGGTTCAGCGTGTTCACATAGATGTCGGCCAGCCACTCCAGCATGTCGCGGAATCGGGGTTCCAGCTCTTCCCAGGTAAGATACTCGCTGGTGATGGGACGGAACTTAGGACCGCACTGTTCGCGCGTCTTGGCATCGACACCACCGTTGATGGAGTAGAGCAGCGTCTTGGCCATGTTGGCGCGGGCACCGAAGAATTGCATCTCCTTTCCAGTCTGTGTGGCACTGACGCAGCAGCAGATGCTGTAGTCGTCGCCCCAGATGGGCCGCATCACGTCGTCGTTCTCATACTGGATGGAGCTGGTCTTCACCGAGATCATCGAAGCATAGTGCTTGAAGTTCTCAGGCAGGCGCGGCGAGTAGAGCACGGTGAGGTTGGGTTCAGGCGACGGACCCATGTTCTCCAGGGTGTGCAGGAAACGGTAGCAGTTCTTCGTCACCATGTGACGGCCATCCTGTCCCAGACCACCCACCTCAAGTGTAGCCCAAACGGGGTCGCCGCTGAAGATTTCATTATACGAAGGAATGCGGGCAAACTTCACCATGCGGAACTTCATGACCAGGTGGTCGATGAGCTCCTGTGCCTCGCTCTCGGTCAGTGTGCCTTCTTCGAGGTCGCGGGTGATGTAAATATCAAGGAAAGTAGAGACACGGCCCACCGACATGGCGGCACCGTTCTGCGTCTTGATGGCAGCCAGATAGCCGAAGTAGAGCCACTGCACAGCCTCGCGTGCGTTCTGGGCGGGCTGCGAGATGTCGTAGCCGTAGATCTTGGCCATCTCCTTCATCTCCTTCAGAGCCTTGATCTGCATGCTGATTTCCTCACGCAGGCGGATGATGTCCTCGCTCATCTGGCGCTTACCGCAGTTGTACTTGTCAATCTCCTTCTGCTCAATCAGGAAGTCAATACCGTAGAGAGCCACACGGCGGTAGTCGCCTACGATGCGGCCACGGCCGTAGGTATCGGGCAGACCGGTCAGGATGTGGTTGTGACGCACCCGCTTCATCTCGTCGGTGTAGGCGTCGAACACACCCTCGTTGTGGGTCTTGCAGTACTTTGAGAAGATTTCGTGCAGTTTCTCAGAAGGCTGATAGCCGTAGGTGGTGCAAGCCTGCTCGGCCATCTTGATGCCACCGTAGGGCATGAAGGCTCGCTTCAGGGGCTTGTCGGTCTGCAAGCCGACAATCTTTTCCAAGTCCTTCAGCTTCTCGTCGATGTAGCCGGGACCATAGGCCGTCATGCTCGAGACCACTTCGGTCTCCATGTCGAGCACACCGCCCTTGGCACGCTCCTCCTTCTGCAGCTCCTGCAGGCGGCCCCACAGTTTGTTGGTAGCCTCAGTCGGACCTGTGAGGAACGATTCATCGCCCTCATAAGCCGTGTAGTTGTTTTGAATAAAGTCTCTCAGATTGACCTCTTCGGTCCATTTGGTTCCTTTGAACCCACGCCATTCGTTACGCATAAAAATAACTTAAATATACCTGATTAAAGATTTTCGCTGCAAAGGTACTAACTTTTTCTTTGATAAGCAATACTTATTGGTAAGTATTTTTCAGAATGTGATGTGTTCTGCTGACTTAGGTCAAACGCTTCCACCGCATCAGGGCCATGACCACGGCAGCGATGGCCACGTAGGCCAGCACCACCTGCAGGACGGAAGGGTGCAGTTCGTCGATGCTGGCCCAAGGCTGTAGGGCCAGCCATTCCATCGCTGTGTTGAGGCCACTGGCCAGTCCCGTCACTGCCGGAGCCACTGCGGGCAGCAGCAACATGAGCAGTGCGCCGTGGAGGATGAGCCATACGGCTGGTACGACCACCAGGTTGGTGAGCAGGAAACAAACGGGAAACTGACCAAAGTAGTATGCTGCCAGCGGTGCCGTTCCCAGCTGGGCCGACACTGAGATGATGAACAATGACCACAGCCATGACAGGAGCCTGTGCCTTTGCTGCCATTGCGGCGATACCCAGCTGTCCCACAGCGGCATGAGCGCCAGGATGGCAAAGACGGCGGCAAATGACAATTGGAAGCCCACGTCGAACAGCGACTGCGGGCTGACCGCCAGCATGACGATGGCTGCAAAAGCCAGCACGTTGACTGACAAACCACGCCGCCGACCCATGCTGAGCAGGCCATAGACGCTGAGCATGGTTGCTGCACGAATCACGCTTGTTGGCAGTCCCACCAGGAAGGCAAAGGCCCAGATGGCCAGTATCATGATTCCTTGGGCCACGACCCGTCTCCGCCGTCTGCGCAGAAACAGCAGTAAGAGGCTGCACACAATGCCCAGGTGTAGTCCGCTCAGTGCCAGCACATGGGCCGCTCCCGTACCGGCGTATGCCGTCCGCAGCTCGGTGGTGAGCTGGCTCTTGTCGCCCAGCGTCATGGCTGCCAGCAGTGCGTAGGCATCGTTGGCAGCACCCGTGGCATGATAGCGTTCAAGCACCCATTCGCGCTGATGAAGGAACCACAGTCGTGAACGCAATAGCAGTGGTAGCTCTCCTGCTTCCACTCCCACCTTCCGCCACTGCTTGTTTTTGGCCATGCAGCGGTCGAAGCCTCCGTGTTCTGCCGCTTCCACAGGGGCTTCCACCAACAATGCATCGCCTATGTGCAGGCGGCGGGCTTCCACCTTATTATATATATAGCACCTCAGCGGCCATTGACCGTCTGTGGTGAGCAGGTCGACGGCCACGGTGTGCGGCTTCTCCATGGGTGCCGAGGTGACAATAGCCTTGAAGGGCCGTTGGCACTGGCTGATGAACAGCGCATGGCGGTGCTGTTGGCGGTTGATGAGCAGCAGTCCCACTATGGCCACGGCAGCGAAGATTGCTGCTGTCTGAATCTTGGCATGACGATGCAACAGCAGTGCCGCCGCCGTCAGTGCGGCCAGGAGCACCCTGCCGACAGCACCCGCATGCCAGTGGGTTCCCGCAACGATGCCGACCATGAGGCAGCAGGCTACGGGCAGGAGGGGAGCCGATGTGGTGTTCAGGTGTTTTCCCAATATTATTTCTTGCGTATGAGTGTCAGTCCGTCGCGCAGGGGCAGGATGGCCTTCTCAGTTCTTTCGTCGGATGCCACGAGGTTGTTGAAACGGCGTATGCCCAGTGTCTGCTGGTCGTGGTCGTAGGCAGGGTCGGCCACATGGCCGTCCCACAACGTGTTGTCGGCCAGGATGAATCCGCCGGGGGCCAGCACGGAGAGTGCCATTTCGTAGGCATCGATGTAGGTGCGCTTGTCGCCGTCGAGGAATGCCATGTCGAACGTGATGCCCAGTTGTGGTGCCTCCATGATGGCATCGCCGATGATGAAGCGCACGCGGTCGGCCCAGGGCGAGTTCTCAATCCACGGGCGTGTGAAGTCTTCCTGCTCGTCGTTGATCTCATAGGTGTAGACCATGCCGCCCTCGTCGAGCCCTTCGGCCATGCACAGGGCACTGTAGCCGCTGAACGTGCCCACTTCGAGAATGCGGCTGGGACGTATCATCCTGACCAGCATCTTCAGCAACCGTCCCTGCAGGTGGCCACTGGCCATACGCCCGTGGAGCATGTGGACGTTGGTGGCGCGCCACAGGCGGTACAGGTAGTCCGGCTCAGGGTCGATGTGGGCCAGCAGGTAGTTGTCAAGGATGGGGTTCATGCTGTCAGCGCTTCAATGGCCAGCCGGTAGCTGTCGAGGCCGAATCCGCAGATGACGCCTTTGCAGACGGGCGACAGGTAGCTGTGGTGTCGGAACTCCTCGCGTGTGTGGACATTGCTTATGTGAACCTCTACGACAGGTGCCTTCAGCGAGCGGATGCAGTCGTGCAGGGCAATGCTGGTGTGGGTATAGGCTCCGGCGTTGAGCACGATGCCGTCGACCGTGAAGCCGGCCTCCTGCAGCTTGTCGATGAGCAGTCCCTCGACGTTGCTCTGGTAGTAGCTCAGCTCCACTTCGGGGTAGCGTGCCTGCAACTGGGGCAGGTACTGTTCGAACGACGAGGTGCCGTAGATGCCCGGTTCGCGCTGTCCTAAGAGGTTCAGGTTGGGGCCGTTGACGATGAGAATCTTCATGATTGCGGTTGGGTTTGTAATGATTTTGGCTACAAAAGTACAAAAAAACTGCGGTCTTGCAAAAAAATATGCTTAATTTTGCGGTCGTATTCATTCTTGCATACCCACATGGACAAACCAGAAACCAACCCACAGGCTGTGCAGCTGAAGCGCGACTACCTGCGCTATCTGAAACTGCAGCGGGGCATGACAGGCAACACGCTCGACGCGTACAGCCGTGATGTCGACAAACTGCTGACCTTCCTCAACCGTGAAGGGCGCTATGTGCTCGACGTGGAGCTGGCCGACTTGCAGCAGTTTGCAGCCGGGCTGCACGACATCGGAATTGGTCCTCGCTCGCAATGTCGCATATTGAGCGGTGTGAGGTCGTTCTATCGCTTCCTTGTTTTAGACGGACGAATGGAGCAAGACCCTACCGAACTGCTGGAGAGTCCCGTCTTGGGCGACCATCTGCCGGAATATCTCACGACGCAGGAGGTAGACCGGCTGGAAGATTCCATCGACCTGTCTTCGGCCGAAGGCCATCGCAATCGTGCCATCATCGAGGTGCTCTTCTCCTGTGGTCTGCGTGTCTCGGAACTGGTGGAACTGCGCCTTTCTCAGCTCTATGTGGAAGAACAGTTCCTGCGTATTATGGGAAAGGGCCGGAAAGAACGCCTGGTGCCCATCTCGCCCCGCGCTCTTCACGAATTGGAACTGTGGTTCATAGACCGTAACCAACTGAAAATAAAGCCAGGCGAAGAGGACTACGTCTTTCTGAATCGGCGCGGCCACCACTTGACGCGCACCATGATTCTCATCATGCTGAAACAGCAGGCCGTAGTGGCAGGTATTGAGAAGACCATTTCGCCTCATACGCTGCGCCACTCGTTTGCCACAGCCCTGCTCGAAGGCGGTGCCGACCTGCGTGTGATCCAGATGCTGTTGGGCCACGAGTCGATTGGCACCACCGAAATCTACACCCACATCACCAGTCAGGCCCTGCGCCGGACGGTGCTTGAGCATCACCCCCGTAACATGAAATAAAGTTCTGCTTTTTGAAGTGAGTGCGCGTAGCTGAAAGCGATTTTGTAAAGATAATTCATAGAAAAAAGCACTCTCCCGACGGGTGCTTCTGGAAGGAAGAAGGCGCAGAAAACAGATCTTTCGGGGTTCAGTGGCTTGCTGTTTTGGGGTCAGCAGGCAGCTAAACGCATTTAACTGAGGCTTAAGCGCGCTTAAGCTAAGGCTTAAATGCGCTTAAACGAAGCCTCTCTTTCATCGAAGCCAAGCCTCAGTTAGGGCATAAAACAGCTGTTTTCGGGTAACTTGAAAGCCGTCGAAAACACAAACGTCTGATTAGCAGACGTTTACAAAACCGCTCATAATTCGCTCATTTGCGACCGATTGACCATTTGCTGGATTCTGAGCGAATCTCAGAAGGGTCGTTGTAAAGATTTTTCATAATAGTGCTACAGCCGTTTTCCACCATCCAAATTGACGCTGAACTGACGTAGAACCTGAAATCGTTGCTTTTTTCTGACTATTTATATGGTGGTATGAAGAAAAGTTTGTAATTTTGCAGGCTCGAAATGAAAATATTATTCAAATAACCATTAAAGCAATGACACTTAGAAACATTCTTGTGGCAGCCGTGATGCTCTTTGCTGGCACCACCGCCACGATGGCTCAGATGCAGATGCCGCCCATCCCCGTTGATGAGGCTGTGCGCATGGGCAAGCTCGAAAACGGGCTGACCTACTACATCCGCCACAACAACTGGCCCGAACAGCGGGCCGAGTTCTACATCGCTCAGCGTGTGGGCTCCATTCAGGAGAACGACGACCAGCGCGGACTGGCCCACTTCCTGGAGCACATGTGCTTCAACGGTACCGAACACTTCCCTGGCAACGACATTGTGAAGTGGTGTGAGACCATCGGTGTGAAGTTCGGACGCGACCTGAACGCCTACACCTCAATCGACCAGACCGTCTACAACATCTCGAATGTGCCCACCACCCGCGAGGGCATCGTCGACTCCTGTCTGCTCATCCTGCACGACTGGGCCGACGGTCTGCTGCTGCAGCCCGAGGAGATTGACAAGGAGCGCGGTGTGATTCATGAGGAGTGGCGACTGCGCACCAGTGCCACCATGCGCATGCTGGAGCGCGACCTGCCCCAGTTGTATCCCAACTCGAAGTACGGCCACCGCATGCCCATTGGTCTGATGGAAATCATCGACAACTTCAAGCCCGAGGTGCTCCGTGCCTACTATGAGAAGTGGTATCGTCCCGACAACCAGGCCATCCTCGTGGTGGGCGATGTCGACGTGGACAAGGTGGAGCAGAAGATCAAGGATCTCTTTGGCGCCATCAAGATGCCGGAGAACCCCGCTCCCGTTGTGGTAGAACAGGTGCCCGACAATCAGGAGCCCATCTTCGTGGTCGACAAGGACAAGGAGATGCAGTACTCCATTGTGGAGATCATGTTCAAGAGCGACCCCATTCCCGAAGAGATGAAGTCGTCGATGCAGTATCTCATCATCGACTACCTGAAGAATGCCGCCATCGGCATGCTCAACGACCGTATGGCTGAGCTGGCACAGAAGCCCGACTGCCCCTTCCTGCAGGGATCGGCAGGCTACGGCCGCTATCTGCTGTCGAAGTCGAAGGATGCCTTCGAACTCAGCGCACTGCCCAAGGAGGGCATGACCGAGCAGGCCGCCAGTGCCGTTCTCACCGAGGCACGCCGTGCCCTGCAGTTCGGATTCACTGCCACCGAGTACCAGCGCTACAAGCAGAACTTCCTGAGCCAGCTGGACAAGCAGTACTCCAACAAGGAAAAGCGTTACAACTCGCAGTTCGTGAAGGAGTATGTGAACCACTACTTAGACAAAGACCCCATCCCGTCGATTGACTTCTACTATGAGAACATGAAGCAGATCGTGCCCATGCTGCCCCTCGATTTCGTGAACCAGGCGATGCAGGGACTCATGGCCGACAAGGACTCGAACCTCGTGGTGCTCAACATGAACCAGGAGAAGGACGGAGCCGTCTATCCAACGCCAGAGAGCTTGCATCAGGCCATCAACGAGGCACGCGCCAAGCAGCTTGAAGCCTACGTGGACAACGTGAAGAACGAGCCGCTCATTGCCACACTGCCCAAGGCAGGCAAGATTGTGAAGGAGGTGGACGGGCCGAAGTTCGACTATAAGGAGCTGACGCTTTCAAACGGTGCCAAGGTCATCCTGAAGCACACCGACCTGAAGAAAGACCAGGTCATACTGGCCTCGGAAGGCTTCGGCGGTTCGTCGCTGTACGGTGAACAGGACTTTGCCAACATCAAGATGTTCGACGATGCCATCGAGGCCAGCGGATTGGGCAACTTCTCGCACACCGAACTGGAGAAGGCCATGGCCGGAAAGATTGCCAGTGCCAGCATGGCGCTGGGCACTCAGCGCGCCAACATTACCGGCTCGTCGACGCCCAACGACGTCGAGGCCATGCTACAGCTGGTCTACCTGTATTTCACCAAGATCAACAAGGACCAGGAGAACTACGACAACATGATGAAGACCACGGAGCTGATGCTGAAGAACAAGCTGTTGCAGCCCGAGTCCGTGTTCAGCGATTCGCTGCAGCTCACGCTCAGCAAGCATGACAAGCGCTATGCTCCGCTCACAATCGACGACCTGAAGCAGGTGAACTACGACCGTATCCTTGAAATGGCCAAGGAGCAGACCGCCAACGCCGCTGCCTATACGTTTACCATCATTGGCAACTACGATGAGCAGACCATCCGTCCGCTCATTGAGCAATACCTGGCTTCGCTGCCCGCACAGAAGAAGGTGGTGAAGGGCAAGGATGTGGAATCGATGTTCAGGGGCGAAGTGATCAACGACTTCAAGCGCAAGATGGAAACGCCCAAGGCCATTGCCGTGATGACCTGGCTGAACGACCAGATGCCTTACACGCTGGAGAACATGGTGCGTGCCGACATGGTGGGACAGATTCTCTCCATGATCTATACGGAGAAGATTCGTGAGGAAGCATCGGCTGCCTACAGCGTGGTGGCTCAGGCAGGAATGTCGCGTGACGACTACCGTACCCTCAGCCAAGTGCTGGTCTACTGCCCCATGAAGCCTGAGAAGGGCGATGTGGCCACGAAGATCATGCTCGACGAGGTAATCGGCATGGCCAAGAGCGTGGACGAGGTGAAGCTGGCCAAGGTGAAGGAATACATGCTGAAGAACATTGACGACCAGGCTAAGACCAACAACTACTGGATTCGCCAGATAGGCCGCCTGCGCGATCATGGCGTGGATGCCCACACCGACTACAAGCAAGTGGTGCAGGCACAGACACCCACTACGATTGCCGCCTTTATGCAGGAGTTCCTCAAGCCCGGCAACCGTGCAGAGGTCATCATGCTGCCCGAAGAGTAACATAATGTTCAGAAAATCAAAGGAAAAACGGGGCTTTAGAGAAAAAAGTCCCGTTTTTCCTTTGCCATTTAATATTATTTACATATCTTTGCACCAAGAATAGAATTTTTTCTTTTTTTATTAATCAAAATCTTAAACGTATGAAGAAATTTTTTGCTATCGTTTGCATGATGCTCATGAGCACTGCAATGTTTGCACAAGCCGGTAAGACGGGTGTGGGTCTCAATGTAGGCTATGGCCTTTTTAAAGATTACAAGCCCTTCGGCGTAGGTGCCAAGTTACAGTATGAATTCATCGATGACGTGCGTGCTGAAGTCAGCGGTAACTATTGGTTCCCGAAGGATGACGCGGCTACACTTGACGTCATGCTGAACCTCCAGTATCTGATTGAGATTGCACCTGGTGTCAACGTGTATCCTATGGCTGGTGCAGGTTGGGTCAACATGATGCTGACCGGTGATACTAAGGATTTTGCAAAGGCAGCAGGTGCAGACACCAGCAAAGGTGCATTCGGATGGGACGTAGGTGCAGGTGTTGAGTACTACATCAGCAGCAATGTCAAGCTGAATCTTGATGTGAAGTACCTGTATGCCAAGAAGGACGGATGGAAGATTGACGGAGTGCCCTTCCAGATCGGCATTGTCTACAACTTCTAATTCAGCAAACGAAGAATAGAACTTTCTTTTCATGACAACGCATCCTTGTACGTTGAGTGCAAGGATGCGTTAGCGATACTATAGCTTCAATAAGAAAAACACGGTCATGACCCACGACTCCATCATGCAGCCATTACTGCCAGTCATCGACGACATTATCATCGATGAGGGACATGCCGTGTATGTGCGACCGCAGAGTCCCTATCAGGTGTTGAGTGCCTTGCCGAAGGATGCCACACCTGCTCAGCAGGACTCGGCTGTGCAGGCATGGTTGGGCGAGGTGACCATCAACTACAGCGAACGGCCCGAGACGCTCCACCTGCCAGGACTGGGGCCGGGCAAGAACCTGCTTGAAATAGAAATCCCGCAGTACTATCGTGAGAATTTCTTCTCCAACGACACGATGTACCATCCCGAAGTGACAGGCGCACGGATGGGTGTGGCAGGCGATCCGCTTCCTTACACCATCCGAGGCGACAGCATGTTCACCTCACTGATTCTGTTCTGCTTCATGATGCTGATCGTGTCGCTGTCGCAGGCTCGCCGCTTCATTATGCGACAGCTACGCGACTTTTTCTACCTGCCACACAACGATACCAACATTACTGAAACATCGACCGAGCTGCGCTTCCAGCTCTTCTTGGTCCTGCTCACCAGCCTGTTGCTGGCCATTACCACCTACCAGTACACCACTGACTATGTGACCCAGACCTTCGTGTTCAACAGCGACTATCTGGTCATAGGGACGTTCTTCGTCGTTTACCTGGCCTATTTTTCCTTGAAGTGGCTGCTCTATGCCATGGTCAATGCCGTATTCTTCAGTGGTAAGCAGAATGTGCAGTGGATGAAGATGCAACTCTTCCTCACTGCCATCCTTGGTGTCCTGCTTTTCCCCATTGTGTTGTTGCTCGTTTATTTCGATTTATCACTCGAAAAAGCTGTCTTTTATCTCTTTTTTGTCTTCATTTTCACCAAAATCCTAACGATTTATAAGTGTTGGAACATCTTTTTCAGGCGAAATGGTGTTTTTTTGCAGATTTTTTTGTACTTTTGCGCCCTTGAAATCGTACCCCTGCTCGGTTTGGCCGGTGGTTTGTGGGGTTTGATAGAGCAACTGAAGATAAACTTTTAGGATAAAAAAGAGAGAAATGATAAAAAAGATTCTGGTTTCGCAGCCGAAGCCCACGAGCGAAAAATCGCCCTACTTTGACATCGCTGAACGTTTTGGAGTGGAATTGGTGTTCCGCCCGTTCATCAAGGTAGAGGGAATGAGTGCGAAGGAGTTCCGCACACAGAAAGTAAGCATCCTTGACTATACCGCCATCGTTTTCACGTCACGCCATGCCATCGACCATTTCTTCACCCTGGCCAAGGAACTGCGTGTCAACATCCCTGAGGACATGAAGTACTTCTGCGTTACCGAGACCATTGCTCTTTACATCCAGAAATATGTGCAGTACCGCAAGCGTAAGGTGTTCTTTGGCAACACCGGACGTGTCGACGATCTGTTGCCCACCATGGTGAAGCACAAGACGGAACGCTATCTGGTGCCCATGAGCGACGTCCACAACGACTCGCTCACCAAGTTGCTCGATTCAAAGAAACTGCAGCACAAGGAGTGTGTGATGTACAAGACGGTGAGCAATGACTTCACTGAGGAGGAAATCAAGACTTTCGACTACGACATGCTAATTTTCTTCAGCCCGTCGGGTATTGAGTCGCTCACGAAGAACTTCCCCAACTTCGACCAGGGCAACATTGCCATTGGCTGCTTCGGCCCCGCAACGGCCAAGGCTGTAGCCGATGCTGGCCTGCGACTTGACCTTGAAGCTCCTACTGAGAAGTATCCTTCCATGACGGGAGCACTGCAGCATTTCCTGTTGATGCAGGAGGACTAATCCGTTTCTTTATATATAATAAGGTGGAACAGCCCCGTGCCACATTCCCCAAGCGAGAGCGTATCGTGAGCCAGAAGCTCATCGACCAGCTCTTTCTTGCAGGACAGAGCCGTTCGCAGGGGGCTTTTCCGCTAAGAGCCGTCTACCATCTCAGACCGCGTACTGAGGCCGACGAACCCTTGCAGGTGCTCATCAGTGTACCCAAGAAGCATCTTCATCATGCCGTTGACCGCAATCGTGCGAAGCGACAGGTGCGAGAGGCTTTCCGTCTGCATAAGCAGCTGTTGGTCAGTAGTCTGCCTGCCGACAAGGCTCTGCTGGTTGCCTTCGTCTGGCTGGCCGATGTGCCTTTTGCCACCCGTACGATTGAAGACCGGGTGGAAAAGCTGCTCAGCCGCATAGCCGAAAAGCTGGCTTCATGAAGCGTTTGTGGTACTATCTGTGCTGGCCACTGAAGTGGATGCTGCTGTTACCAATTTTGTTCTATCAGCAGTTCATCACTCCTTTCACTCCACCTTCCTGTCGGTTCACCCCCACCTGCTCGCAGTATGCTCGTGAAGCCATCATGAAATATGGACCGTTCAAGGGGCTGGTGCTGGCTGTGTGGCGCATCCTGCGCTGCAATCCCTGGGGCGGTAGCGGCTACGACCCAGTACCGTGAACGATGCGGGAAGATAGCAACAGTTGCGGAAAAAAGGAATCCGCGTTTTTAAACCATCCAGATATGGATGCGTCAATGAAGTCGTTATGCTGAATAGAATTCTGTTTTCACTGTTTCTTTTTTTATGTGGTGTCGTCGGCGCGATGGCACAAGGTATTGTGCGTGGTCATGTGCTCGACAAGCAGAACGACGAGGCCATGCAGTTTGTGAACATCCGTGTGAACGATGCTGAGGGCAAACTTGCCGGTGGCTCGATGACTGACGTGAAAGGAGCCTTCCAGATTACGGGTCTGAAGGACGGGCAGTACACGCTGCAGGTGTCGTTTGTGGGCTATAAGCCCGTGACGCGTCGTTTTCAGATCAGTACTAAGCAGCGTCGTGTGCATTTCAACGCAATTTACATCAGTGAAGACAGCCACACGCTGGCCGAGGTGCAGGTGAAAGGCCAGCGCTCACAGATGAAATTGGAGGTCGATCGCAAGACGTTCACCGTCGACGAAGTGCTGGCAGCAGCCGGTGGCAGCGTGAGCGACCTGTTGGAGAACATTCCTTCCATTGAGGTAACTACCGATGGTGAGATTTCCCTGCGCGGCAATTCGAGCGTAGAAGTATGGATCAATGGCAAGGCTAGTGGCCTGACTAGCGATAACCGTGGTGAGATTCTGCAGCAGATACCCGCAGAGAGTATTGAGCGTATTGAAGTGATTGACAATCCTTCGGCCAAGTATTCGCCCGAAGGAACGGCTGGCATCATCAATATCATCCTGAAGCGTGACCGCCGTGGTGGCTACTATGGCAGTGTGCAGACTGGTATGAATAACCAGAAAGGATGGAACGTGGGGGGTAATATCAATTATTCTTCGAAATGGGTTGACGCCTATGCCAATCTGGGCATGCGTCGGCGTCGTGGTAACGGAGGTAGCATGAGTGAACAGCACTACCCCTTGCAGAACACCTTCCAGAACAGCACGGCTGACAACAGCAATAAGGGGCGTGCCTTCTTTGGACGTGCCGGTCTGACCTTCCACCTTTCGGCAGCCGACGACCTGTCGCTTTCGGGCATGATTCTGCGTGGAAAGCCGTCTCAGAATGATGTTTCAGAATATGATTATGGTGTGCTATCGACAGGACAGGTCCTGAAGCACATGACTCGTACGGCCACCTCGCTCGACGGCAAGCACCGAATGGACAACGTGGAACTGGCCTACAGTCATTTGTTTAATGAGAAGGGAACTCACAAATTCGAGGCATCCTTGTCCTACGACAAATGGGGACGCAACAGCTCGACCGTCTATCAGAATGACACCACCTACGCCGACGGATCGCCTAAAACGTGGAGCCGTGAACGACGCCCCATGGACATGAATAACCGCTCTTGGGAGGCTAAGGCTGACTATGAGAACCAGTTGTCGGAGACTTTCAAGATAGAGGCCGGCTACGACGGTCGCTTCTCTCATGAGAACACGCCGCAGGAGTCGCAGATATGGAACCAGCTGACCAATCAGTATGACGATGAGGCCTTTTTCTACAACCGCTTTATCTATGACATGGATGTGCATGCGCTCTATTTCACTGGCAATGTGAAGCTGGGACGGGTGGGCGTCATGGCTGGACTGCGTGGCGAATACTGGAAGGTCGATACGAAAAGCACCGACTATTATCAGAACGAAATACCCTTCAAAAAGGATTATTTCCAGCTCTTCCCCTCACTCTTCCTGAACTACGACCTGACTGAGACGGCCCAGCTGCAGTTGAATTACACGCGCCGTCTGCGCCGTCCGTGGGGCGGACAGCTCAACTCGTTCAAGAACACGCGCGACGCTTCGGTGATAGACTTTGGCAACCCTGAGTTGACTCCCGAATATACCAATTCCTTTTCGCTTAACTTCCTGAAAGCCTGGGATGCTCACACCCTCTCGGTGGGCACCTACTACCGTCCCACAACTGACGTGATACAGCGCATTCGCTATCAGGGAACCTACAACGGACAGGACGTGATGTACATGACCAGCCTGAATGTGGCCAAGAGCCAAAGTGCCGGTATTGAGCTCATCGGTAAGGACAAACTATGGAAGATTCTCGATCTGACTACCACCATCAACGGCTACTACTATAAGCTCGATGGCTTTGAGACCTTTGTCGAAGGGCAGAAAGTCACTGGCGAATCCGACGAGAACTTCGCCTGGGATGCCCGCCTGCTGGCATCGGTTATCCTGCCCTATAACATTTCCGTTCAGGCTACGGGCAACTATCGTTCTCGTTCGGTTATTACGCAAGGTTACCGCAAAGCCAACGGCTCACTCGACTTGGGACTGCGCAAGACGTTCTTCAACAAGATGATTGCCGTGGCCCTGAACTGGCGTGACGTGTTTGACACCCGCCACTTTGAGAACTACACCGAAGGTCCCACCTTCTGGCGCCACCAGCGTAACTGGCGTGATCCGCGCATCAATCTGCAGGTGACCTGGAATTTCGGCAACATGATGCCGAAGAAGCGTCAGAACCGTGAAGATGGCCAGGGTGGTGGCGATGATGACTCGAACAACTTTGGCGGATTTGAGCAGCAAAGTTCCGATTAAGCCTTATTTTAAAGATATTAACACAGAAAAATGCCGTTTTTTCCATAATTTGCACTACCTTTGCAGGTGTAACAAATCAAAACACAACTACACTGATTAAATCACCGATTTAAAATAACTAATTTACAATGGCAAACATGTTTTCATTAGAAGGTAAGAACGCCTGGATTACCGGTGCATCTTACGGCATTGGCTTCAACATTGCAAAGGCATTTGTTGCAGCAGGTATCAAGAACATCATCTTTAACGACATCAACGAAGCTGCACTCGAACGCGGACTGGCCAACTACAAGGAAGCTGGTATCGAGAATGTTAAAGGCTACGTGTGCGATGTCACCAATGAGGATGCCGTGAAGGAACTCGTGGAGAAGATTCACGCTGAAGTGGGTCAGATTGACATCCTCGTGAACAACGCTGGTATCATCAAGCGCATTCCCATGCATGAGATGAAACGTGCCGAGTTCCAGCAGGTCATCGACATTGACCTCGTCGGTCCGTTCATTTGCTCCAGTGCCGTCATTCCTGAGATGATGGAGCGCAAGGAGGGCAAGATCATCAACATTTGCTCCATGATGTCTGAGCTGGGACGTGAGACCGTATCGGCTTATGCTGCTGCAAAGGGCGGACTGAAGATGCTCACCCGCAACATCTGCTCTGAGTACGGTGAGTACAATATCCAGTGCAACGGCATTGGCCCGGGCTACATCGCAACGCCTCAGACCGCACCGCTGCGTGAGCGTCAGCCCGACGGATCGCGCCATCCGTTCGACTCGTTCATCTGCGCCAAGACACCTGCTGGTCGTTGGCTCGATCCTTCAGAGCTGGGCGGTCCTGCTGTGTTCCTGGCTTCTCATGCCTCTGATGCAGTGAACGGCCACGTACTCTATGTCGACGGTGGCATCCTGGCCTACATTGGCAAGCAGCCAAAGTAAGGACAACACCCCATAAAAATGCGAATTTCACGAATGCATCTGCACACAGCAGCATTCGTGAAATTCGCATTTTTATGGGGTGTTCCGCTTCTTATTTCCTGACTGTCTTCGTGGTCTTCACTGTTCCGTCAGCCAGACGTACGGTCTTCAGCACCAGACCTTTATAATTGCGGTTTACAGGACGTCCAGCGAGGTCTGTATAAGTAGCCGTGCCAGTGGCAGTTGCCACCGTTGCAATGCCGGCTGGAGCCTGTGGCATGTCTATCCACGTGATTTCCGACTCATGACGTTCGCCGCCGCCCGTGTAGACGCTCTGAACGCCAATGCGAGTTGCATCCTTCAGGTCTTCATAGAAATAGATGGCTGAACCGCCCAAGTAGAAATCGTAGCCGTCGGAGAAGTTATAGGGCACCAGCGTCATCTCCTCAGTCAGATACTTGTATAGTGTGGTTTTGAAGGTGTAAAGGCTTTGCTGGCCGTCACGTTCCGCATAGATTTGATAGCCCAGTTTGTCGGTGAGTAGACCTTCGCCTGTAGTGCCTTCCACCGGGATGTTTATCTGTAGACAGCCGTATTGTGCCTCTTCGCTATAAGGCTGCAGTTGCGTTAGCACAGGAGCCAGTGGCGTGGCGGCACGGTCGTAGATCTTCGTCAGCTTTACACCGGCCAGGAATTCGTAGGGGTTCATCTCGGTGGCCGAACTGTTCAGTGCAATCAGGCCGTGCGATGTGTAGACCACGTTCTGGGCATCGTAGCTAAACGAAGCCTCGTCGGCCCAAGTGGGGTTGGTAGTGGGATAGTTGGCAGCGACGAAATAGAAGTCGTAGGTCATGCCCATGGGGGTCTTGTAGCTGCCGTAGTACTGGCCTGATGGGAAAGTCAGCTCGCCGTCGCTGGCATTGCGTTTGCCCTTGATCCAGGCCTGGGGCAGCGAGTGGCACAAGCCTTGTACATAGACATTGTTGCCGCTGGTACCCAGTCTTACGTTGTACCTCACGTTCTTCGTGACCCATCCCTCCTGATCAAAGTAGATGTTGGCCGCCGTCATCGAATATTCGCTTGTCCTCAGACCTTCGGGCGGTGTCACCACGTCGGGCTTGATCTCCTCGCCGTTGCCCTTGGTGATGGTGGCTGCCGTGAAATAGCCCAATACGCTGACCTTAGTCAGGCTTCCGTTGAGCAGTAGCCAGTTGTCGCCCAGGGTGAAGATTCTGTTGGCAGAATCGTAGTGGAACACGATGTCGCAGAGCACGTCGCCCTCGCCCAGTCCCATGTAGTAGACAGTGGTTCCTCCGTAGCTGCCCACTTCCTGACCCTTGGCAAAGGTCACGGTCTGTCCGCTCAGCGTGCCACGCATCCAGGTGTTGCCCTTGATGGGATTGGGGAAGTTGAAGTAGACCGAGCTGCCTGCAAAGCACACCTGCATGGACTCCGTGTCCGTCTCAGTCTCGCCGCCTGAAGTGAAGCTATAGCTGATGTTCCACGTCTCTATGTCAGCTCCAGTGGGCGGTGTCTGCCCCTCCTGCTGCTCAGGGTCTGGCTGCTGGATCTGTCGCATGACGGTGAACACCGTGAAGTAGGCTACATAGCTTACAGTGGTGGTGCCGCTGTTCAGCAGCAAAAACATGTCGCTGAGCGAGAACACACCATCCTCGGCATTGTAGTCGAACACCACGTCGGTGATGTCAGTACCAGTAGATCCGGCCAGACAGTAGGTCACTCCGGCATACGAGCCGATGGTCTGTCCTTTCGCAAACACGGCCTTGTCACCGTTTAGCGTTCCTTTCACCCACGTGTTGCCCTTCAGGGGGTTGGGCAGGTTGAAGTAGACATCGTCACCTTTGAAGGCCACCTGCATGGCCTCGGTACCCTCGTCGTTGCCGTAGCTTGATGACATGGCATAGGTGGCCTGCCATGTCTCGATGGTAGCATCGGCAGGGGGTGTGGCTTGAGCAATCGCCGAAACGGCAGTACAGAGCATGGCCAACAAGCAGAGAGTCATTTTTCTCATCATGAATTGTTTTTGTTTAAAGTATGTGCAAAAGTTTGCAATAATCTTCTTTTTCCTATAGCTTTTCGCCGTAGCACAGGTCACCGCAATCGCCAAAGCCAGGGACAATGTATTTGTTCTCGTTCAGCCCCGGATCGATGGCAGCACACCAGAGGGTAGTGTCTTCTGGAAGTGACTTTTCGAGGAAGTCGATGCCTTCGGGTACGGCAATGACGCAGCAGACGTGCAACTTTCGGGGTTTTCCCGTCTTGAGCAGTGCCTCGATGCTGGCCACCATTGAACCGCCTGTTGCCAGCATGGGATCGACCACGACAAGTGTCTTACCTTTTACCGAGGGCGTGGCCATGTACTCCGTGTGGATGCCTATCTCAGTATGCTCACGGTTCGTGTACATACGGTAGGCCGAAACAAAGGCACTGTCGGCACGGTCGAATACGTTGGTGAAGCCCTGATGGAAGGGTAATCCGGCCCGCAGTACGGTGGCAATGACCATGTCGTCCCTGGGTATCGAAACGTCGATGGAGCCTAAGGGTGTGACAATGGTCTTCGGCTTGTAGTCGAGCGTCTTCGACAGTTCGTAGGCCATCATTTCTCCGATACGTTCAATGTTGTGACGGAAGACCATTCTTCCTCTCTGGTAAGCCTTGTCGCGCAGCAGGGCCATGTACTGGTTGATGACTGTGTTCTGCTCTGAGAAGTTAATAACTTTCATGTTCTGGTTTGTTGATTGGATGATAGATAACAGATATTAGTTTGCTATTTGTGCGCAAATGTACAACAAAAATCCGAAATGGACAAAAAAGCAGCAGTTATTACGATGAAAAAATGCTATGCGGACGTTACAAAAGTGTATGGCTGACATTTATTTTGCATAATGTGAACCTAAAAAACATTAAAAGAAGAAAAATAACCCCTAACTCCTAACTCCTAACTCCTAACTTTTTCGTAACTTTGCAGGCGTTAAGAAAGACTCAGTATCAATCAATTAAAAAAGCATAGAAAAATGGCAAAGTTAGATTTGACACAGTATGGCATTACGGGTTCCACCGTGATTGCCCACAATCCGTCGTATGAGTACCTCTTTGAGGAGGAGACCAAGGCCGGACTGACCGGCTTCGACAAGGGTCAGAACACCGAACTGAACGCTGTTAACGTGATGACTGGCATCTACACCGGTCGCTCGCCTAAGGACAAGTACATCGTGAAGGATGCACAGAGCGAGGACAAGGTGTGGTGGACTAGCGAGGAATACAAGAATGACAACCACCCCATGAGCGAAGAAGTGTGGGCCAAGGTGAAGGAAATCGCCATCAAGGAGCTCTGCAATAAGGAACTGTACGTGGTTGATGCCTTCTGTGGTGCTAATGAGGCCACCCGTCTGCGCGTCCGCTTTATTGTTGAGGTGGCTTGGCAGGCTCACTTCGTGAAGAACATGTTCATCCAGCCCACCGCAGAGGAACAGGAGAAGTTCGAGCCCAATTTCGTAATCTACAACGCTTCGAAGGCAAAGGTTGATGCCTACAAGGAACTGGGTCTGAACTCTGAGACTTGCGTGGCCTTCAACACCACCAGCCGTGAGCAGGTAATCATTAATACCTGGTACGGTGGTGAGATGAAGAAGGGTATGTTCTCGATGATGAACTACTATCTGCCCCTGCAGGGCATCGCTTCGATGCACTGCTCAGCAAACACCGACATGGACGGAAAGAACACCGCTATCTTCTTCGGTCTGTCTGGCACGGGTAAGACCACCCTTTCCACTGACCCGAAGCGCCTGCTCATTGGCGACGACGAGCACGGATGGGACGACGAGGGCGTGTTCAACTTTGAGGGTGGCTGCTATGCTAAGGTCATCAACCTTGACAAGGAGTCTGAACCCGACATCTACAACGCTATCCGTCGTGATGCCCTGTTAGAGAACGTGACTGTTGACGAGGCTGGCAAGATTGACTTCGCCGACAAGAGTGTCACCGAGAACACCCGCGTGAGCTATCCCATCAACCACATTGAGAAGATTGCCCAGAAGGTGAACGGCAAGAGCGCTGGACCCGAGGCTAAGAACGTGATCTTCCTCAGTGCTGATGCCTTTGGCGTGCTGCCTCCTGTGAGCATCCTCACACCTGAGCAGACCAAGTACTACTTCCTCTCTGGCTTCACCGCCAAGCTGGCAGGTACAGAGCGTGGTATTACCGAGCCCACTCCCACTTTCTCTGCTTGCTTCGGCCAGGCCTTCCTTGAGCTGCATCCCACGAAATATGCTGAGGAACTGGTGAAGAAAATGGAGAAGAGCGGTGCCAAGGCTTATTTGGTGAACACCGGTTGGAACGGTACGGGCAAGCGCATCTCGATCCGCGACACCCGCGGCATCATCGACGCTATTCTGGGTGGTGCCATCCTGAAGGCTCCCACCAAGAAGATTCCTTACTTCGACTTTGAGGTGCCCACAGAGCTTGAGGGTGTAGACACCAAGATTCTCGATCCTCGCGACACCTATGCTGATGCTGCTGAGTGGAACAAGAAGGCTGAGGATCTTGCTGCCCGCTTCATCAAGAACTTTAAGAAGTACGAAGGCAACGAGGCTGGTAAGGCTCTGGTTGCTGCCGGTCCGAAGCTCTAAGAATAAGAGTTCTTTATATAAAGAGGATATGCTCCAAAGGCATGTCCTCTTTTTGGTTTTCATAAATTTTGAAGTCAAACATTTGGTTACTTGATTCATATTTCGTATTTTTGCACAGGAAAGCCGAACGGTAAGTGAAGCATGACAGCGTTACTCACGGAGTGACGTTAGTGAATTGTTGGAAATGATTGCCAGATGAAACAAATAAAGCACTTTCTATCTCTTGCCGCATCGGTGATGTTGGCAGTAGCCATGAGCATGTTTTTCAGCTCGTGTAGTGACGACAGTGATGATTTCATAGATACGCCACAACCAGCGTATGATATTCCAATTGTAGTGAAAAACCTGTCGGGTACGGAGGTGTGGGAGATTCCCGTTGACTACAGCGATGACTACAACTGGGCTGTGCTGCCTACGTCAACCGACAAGTCTTGTGACGTGTTCTACCTGCAACCCACTTCTTTTTCTGTGGCTAATGATTCGGAAAGCCGTGTGGCAAGTCTTGATAACCAGGAGATGCGCACAGTAGGCTTTGCCTGGTCTGTCCTTACGGGTTATGGTGTGTTCAGCGAACAATGCAATGTATATGCCCCGTACTACCGTCAGGCTGATGCCAGTTACATAGCCGAAATCTCCTGGGATGACGCACAGGCGTTTTGGGCCTACGAGGCTTCAAAGGATGCTTCTCAGGCGCTTGACTATTATTTTAAGCACTACAACAATGGAAGGCCTTTTTTTCTGGCGGGACATTCGCAGGGTGCTGCCGTTGTTGAGGCACTGCTGGCGGGCTATTTCAAGCAGCACCCTGAGTATTACAGTCGCATGATTGCCGCCTATCCCATTGGTTATGCTGTCACAACGGACTACTTAGAGAAGAATCCGCACCTAAAGTTTGCCGAGGGTGCCGATGACACGGGCGTTATTGTGAGCTATAACACGGAGGGTGCCGAAAACAAGTCACAGTACAATGTTGTTGTGGCACTGAGCGGTTCCTTGAGTATCAATCCCATCAATTGGAAGCGTGATGCCACGCCTGCCACCTTTGCCGAGAACAAGGGATCGCTGCTCGTTACGGATTATGTGTCGTTTTATGATGAGATTCAGGAAAAAGGTGTCGATGCAGCCATTGCGGCCCATAGCACCGACGGACTGGCCGATGCCACCCTTGACACGGAGCGCGGCGTTCTTGTCACCAATGCCGATGCGGCCTTTTGTCATGAGGCAACGAGCGTCTTCGGCACCGCATCCTACCATTCGTTCGACTGGCTGTTCTTCGCTGCCAACCTGAAGGAGAACGTTGCCGTGCGCATTGAGGCATACGAAAGTATGAGGTAACGAACAAACCACATATTAATAACTAAACGGAAATAAAACAATGATGAAACGTATCTTAGTAACTGGTGGCGCAGGCTTCATCGGCTCCCACCTTTGCGAACGCTTGGTGAATGAAGGCAACGACGTGATTTGCCTGGACAACTTCTATACTGGGGCGAAAGAGAACGTCTGGCACCTGATAGGAAGACCGAATTTCGAGATTGTGCGACACGATGTGTGCCAGCCGTACTGGGCAGAGGTCGACGAGATTTATAACCTTGCATGTCCGGCATCGCCAGTATATTATCAGAACGATCCCATCCAGACCACCAAGACTTCTGTATTTGGAGCCTACCACATGCTGGGACTGGCACGCAGGACGAAGTGTAAGATTCTGCAGACGTCCACCAGTGAAGTCTATGGCGACCCTGCCGTCCATCCGCAACCAGAGGGCTATTGGGGCAATGTGAACACCATCGGTATTCGTTCGTGCTACGACGAAGGAAAGAGGTGTGCCGAAACGATGTTCTTCGACTACCATCGCCAGCATGGCGTACGCATCAAGGTTATCCGCATATTCAATACCTACGGTCCCCGCATGGCTCAGCATGATGGGCGTGTTGTTTCAAACTTTATCATGCAGGCGCTTCGCGGAGAGGATATCACCATCTATGGCAACGGACAGCAGACACGTTCTTTCCAGTATGTATCTGACTTGATTGAAGGTATGATACGCATGATGAACAGCGGTGACGATTTTCTGGGTCCGGTGAATATCGGCAATCCCGGTGAGTTTACTATGCTGGAATTGGCCGAGAAGGTCATTGCCATGACAGACTCGAAGAGCAAGATAGTGTTCCGTCCACTGCCTTCCGACGACCCGAAGATGCGCCGTCCAGACATCTCTCTGGCCAAAGAAAAGCTCGACTGGGAGCCGAAAGTCAAGCTCGACGAAGGATTAGCCAAGACAATAGAATACTTCAAGGGCACATTATAATCACCCAACACCGAACACCATGTATAAGGTATCTGTAGTTACACCCTTCCACAATGTGGAAATGAGCATGTTCCAGAAGTGTGTCGAAGGCATGCGCTGTCAGACCATCGGTTTCGAGAACATCGAGTGGATTATCGTGGTTCACAATTGCAAGCCACTCTATCTGCCGTTGCTGACGGACCTGTTCAAGGACGACAAGAACGTCATTATCAAGGAACTGAACGACGGCATTCGCTCACCAGCCATGCCACGCAACCACGGTCTTCTTTTTGTCACTGCCCCTTATGTGGGCTTCCTCGACGGTGATGACAGCTATACGCCGGACTGTCTGGAAGTGGTCTGCCGTGAGATAGCCGAGACGCAGTCACAGGTAGTGACCTTCCGCCGTGAATATGAATTGGAGAAGGAGAGCCTGCATCCGCATACTGAGACAGTGATTTGGAACCAGACCGAGTGGCGCGTCGTCATGGATCGTGACAACTATCAGATGGACAAGATGTTTACCGGACTCTGGGGTTTCACCACATCGCGCCTGTTCGATGTGGCCTTCTTGCGCAAGAACGACATCAAATGTCCCGAAGATATCCTCTGGTTGGAAGATGTCTGGCACACCGCCTTATGCCTGATGAAGGCTGACCGCGTGTGCTATCTGCCGCAGTTCATTGGCTATCACTATTTCATCAACGGCAGCTCCATCGTTCAGAACAAGAAGAAGCCCTTCGACGAACTGCTTGAGTGCTTCACGTCGACCGCTAAGACTCTCGACAACCTTGAGTCAGTAGGTGTCGACGGCAATGACATTGGCCAGTTGTTCTTCTCTTTGCTGACGCAATACTATCTGGCCTCCGACCTTACCTTGGAGCAGCGCCGCATGTTGAGCGACATCGCCCGGCCCTATCTGGAGAAGCTGCGCAAGCTGACACCGTCGAAGCTTCATACGCTTGAAGAGTGCTATCTGAACTACCACCTGCCGCGCGAGGTGCTGGGCAATCCCGATAATCCCATGGCCAGCCCCATGCTGAAGGATGCGCTGAACGGATGGGGCGTCATGATCAAGAATCTGCGCAACAACATGACCACCGACTACGGGCGCTACTACCACTTTGACCAGATTGAGACTCTGGCCGACTATCAACGGCTGGTGCCATTGTCCGACTACCCGAACTATAAGCGGCTCCTTGACCTACAGACTAACATTGGCGAGAGTGGGATACTGACCACGGAACCCACGCGCCAATATCTTCTCAACGCCAAGGATCAGCGCGTGCCCTGCACCGAAAGTCATCTGTTGCCTTACATGGAGAGCTTTGCCACCACGCTCAAGGGGCATCACAATCTGCTTATAGCCATTGTGGGACCGCGCCACAAGCAGACCAACGACGGCTGCACTGTGGAGACGCTTGAGAGCCAGATGGTGAAGAAGTACATGTGGTATTACCACTACGCCCGTGGCAAGCGCCGTGCTGAATTCTCCATGCCCGACGACCAGTTCTTCAAGACTGAGCCGCGCGAGGAAATGCACACGATATGCCGCTATGCCTTGCTCGACCGTGACATCGACCAGATTGTAGCTCTCAACACGAGCCGTGTAGCCGACATGTTCGACTATATCATGGCTGCCCGTAAGGAACTGTTGGAAGAACTCAGGCAGACCGATGCCCTGCGGGCTAAGGAAGTGGAGAGTGCCTTTGAGTCTGATCAGCCCTTGGTCACAGCTCTTTGGCCCAAGCTCGAGCGCATTGTCGCCTTCGGACTGGGCGATTGTTCTGGTGCTACGGCACGCATGAAGCTGTTTACCGGACAGATACCCCACAACAATGGCTATTATTACACCGAGGAGACCATCTGTGGAAAGGCTGTCGGTGATGACAGCAATATTTTTGAGACCTTCCCCTCCGGCAGTTTCCATGAGTATCTGCCTCTGAAAAAGGACAATGCCAACACCGTTCTCTCTACCGAGACGAAGCCGGGTGTGCCCTATTATCTGGTGGTCACCAACAGCGCAGGTCTCTATCGCTACGTCACTGACCACATTGTCTACATTCAGGAAACGCAGATGGACAAGATATTGTTCACCATCTATTGATGTACAAAGTCTTCGCAGATATTGTGCAGTTGCTCCGTTTTCCGCTTCTGGCACTATTGTGCTGGACGGCCATAGGTGCATGGGCACAGAACGAAAGGGCGGACAGGACATGGGATGAGGTGTGGCAGGAGCTGATGAACGAGGAGGAGAGTGAAGATGAGGCGGGGAACAGCGACACCTACGAGCTGTTGCAGCAATTGGCCGACCACCCCATTGACCTGAACCATGCGACACGCGATGAACTGGAACAGCTGCCTTTTCTCTCCAGTCAGCAGGTGATGGACCTGACGGAATACCTGAACCGCTACGGCCCCATGCGCTCACTCTCGGAGCTGAGGATGGTGCGCTCAATGGACTACTGGCAACTTCAACTGCTACCTTTCTTTGTCTATGCAGGCGAGGTGACTGACTCGCTGCGCTTTCCACCGCTGAAGACCATTGTACAATACGGGCGTCACGAGCTGACGGCTGCCGTGCGGTTGCCCTTCTATGAGCGTCAGGGCGACCGCAACGGTTATTTAGGCTACCGCTACCGTCACTGGCTGCGCTACGAGTTCAGCTATGGCAAGGATGTCAGGTTGGGACTCGTAGGGGCTCAGGATGCGGGCGAACCGTTCTTTTCGGGTGGTAACCGATGGGGCTACGACGCTTATTCCTACTACCTGCAAGTGGGTCGCTGGGGTGTGGTTGAGACAGCGATCGTGGGCAAATACAAGCTCTCGTCGGCCATGGGCCTGGTGCTGAACAACAGCTTTTCGTTGAGCAAGCTGGCCTCGCTGCAGAGTCTTGGCCGACAGACAAGCACCCTCCGTGTCCATGCCACGCGCTCCGAGTCCGATTATTTTCAGGGTGCTGCTGCCACGTTGATGCCTGTGAAAGCGCTGAGGCTGACGCTCTTTGCATCCTACCGGCCCTTGGATGCCACGTTGAACGAAGACCTGACAGCCCGCACGCTGATTACCGACGGTTATCACCGAACGCCTACCGAGATGGAGAAGAAGTACAACACCCACCAGACGGCGGCCGGTGCCGTTGTGAGCTATCGCCAGAACGGCTGGCATGCCGGTCTCACTACGGTCTATTCCCATCTAGACCGCCGCTTCAGTCCCGACACACGGCAACTCTATCGGCGCTATCAGGCCAGTGGCAGCGACTTCGTGAACGCCAGCATTGATTACGGCTTCGACCACTACCGCTTCACCGTGAGCGGCGAGACGGCCATCAGCGGTCATGGTGCCGTGGCCACGCTCAATACGCTGAGCTACCAGCCTTTCAGCCGACTGAGCCTCCTGGCACTGCAGCGGTTCTACAGCTACCGCTACACAACACTTCACGGCCATGCCTTCAGCGAGGGGGGACACGTGCAAAATGAGAGCGGACTGTATCTGGGAGCCACCTGGCAGCCCTTCGCCAACTGGCATCTGACGGCCTATGCCGACTGGGCCTACTTCCCTTGGGCACGCTACAGGGTTTCGCAGTCGTCATCGGCTCAGGACTACCTGGGCGAGGTGTGCTATCAGAAAGAGAACTGGTCGCTGAAAGCCCGCTACCGCCTGCACCGCCGACAGTTGGACAACAGCGACAAGACGGCCCTTCGGAGGCACGACGAGCAGCGCACACGATTGGTTTTTTCTTGTAACAACGAGTACGGATGGGACTTTGCCTTGCAAGCCGACGGGGTGTTGGCCGACAATGAGGACAGCAGTCGCGGCTGGCTGACAGGCGGCAGGGTGGGGTGGAAACGCGATTTCTGGCAACTGAACCTGCTGGCCGCCTATTTCGATACCGACTCTTACGACAGTCGCATCTGCATCTACGAACGCCAGTTACCGCATGAGTTCAGCTTCCCCACCTATTACGGTCGCGGCCTGCGCCTGGCTTTCATGGGCCGTGCCGACATTGGCAGTCGCCTGCGTCTGCTGGCCCGCCTGGGTCACACCCATTACTTCGACCGTAGCACCATAGGTACTGGTCTACAACAAATAGAGGCCGCCCATCAGAGCGACCTCGACCTGCAACTGCGTTGGCGGTTGTAAGATAATCAGGATTTCTCATTCCCTTGATTTCTGTACTTCACTCATCACGCGGAGGAAGTTGCCTCCCCATATTTTCTGGATGTCTGCTTCGCTGTAGCGACGGGACAGCAGCTGGCGCGTGAGCAGGATGAGCTCGGAGGCGTCGGCCAGTCCGGGCACACCGCCATCGCCGTCGAAGTCAGTGCCAATGCCTACATGGTCGATGCCCATTACCTTGATGGCATGCTCCAGGTGGGCAATGGCATCAAGGATGGTGGCCTGTCCTGTGGTGCGGAGGAAGCCCGGGTAGAGCGTGACCTGACACACGCCGCCCCTTGCAGCCAGGGCCTGCATTTGTTCGTCGGTGAGATTGCGTGGGTGATCGCACAGCGCACGGCAACTGGAATGGCTGCACACGATGGGCGTGCTGGAGATGCTGAGTGCATCGTAGAAGCTTTTTTCTGATGCGTGACTCAGGTCTACCATCAGTCCCAGCCGGTTCATCTCATGGATGACTTGCTCGCCAAAGCTGCTCACACCGTGATGGGTCTGCTCTCCACGTGCAGAGTCGCAGACGTCGTTGTCGCCGTTGTGACACAGTGTGATATAGACCACACCGCGACGGGCGAAGTGTTCCACATTCTCAATCCTGCCCCCCAGGGCCAGTCCGTTCTCTATGCCCAGCATGATGCTTTTGCGGCCTTGCCGCTTGTTCTGCCAAAGGTCATCGGGTGTGCGGGCCAGTGCCAGATGGTCATGGTGGTCGTCTACGATTTTCTCTATCTTGTCGAAGATTAGGTCGGCATACTCTTTCGGGCCGTTCACGGGGAATGCCACCTTCGAAGGGAAGTCCTCACCGGTCTTGGGCTGGGGCAGATAGGCCACCATGATGGTGCTGTCGAGCCGACCTTCGCTCATTTTGTGAAGGTCGACCAGTATTTTAGGATCGCGCCGACCGAAGTCCACTCCCTGCGGAAAGAACATGGGCGTGTCGCAATGGGTGTCGAGTGTCAGCATGCGGTCGTGCAACTGCTGGGCGCAGCGGTACTTCCGGGCTTCGCTGATAAGCCAACGGAACAGTGGCAACCCCTCTTCGCCTAAACATTCGGGATGCCACTGCACCCCGATAATGGGTTTGTGCTCACAGCTCTCCATGGCCTCGACAATGCCGTCGGGAGCCTTTGCCACCACGCGGAAGTGCGGCCCTGACTCGCTCACGGCCTGATGATGGAAGGAGTTGACGTAGCGTTTCTCCTGCGGTTCCTCCTCAGAATCAGAGGAGCCGAAGCCCTTGTACAGGCGGTAGAGCACCGAGTCGGTACTGATGGTCACCGTGTGGGTGGCGTCAGAGCGGTCGGCTTCCTGCGAATGCTTGATGGGGGTGACGATGTCCTGAGCCACCTTTCCGCCCAAAGCTACGGCCAGGGTCTGAATGCCGCGACAGATGCCAAGCATGGGAATCTGTCGGTTGAAGGCCATTCGGGTAATGAGTAGTTCGGGCAGGTCTCGCTCCGTGTTGATGCCGTGCAGCCCGGTTACGGGTTCTTCGCCACAGTAGAGCGGGTTAATGTCGGCACCGCCGCTGAGCAGCAGACCGTCAATGCGGTCGAGCGTGTTCTGTAGTGCGTGTTTGTCGGCGAGTGGAGGAATGATGACAGGTGTTCCACCTGCGTGGAGCACCTGTTTATAGTAGCTTTCGGAGAGCTTTCCCGTCTGTTCACCATAGTTGGCGGTGATGCCAATGACAGGCCGTTTCTCACAGGCAGGATAGCTGTCGTAGATGTTGTCCAGATGCTGCTGGACGGAATAGCATTTCATTCGTTCTCGATTTCTTCAAAGTGAACGGGAATCTCGCGCTTGATGTTTTGTTCCAGGGAGATGAGTGTTTCGGTGGCTACCACGCCGGGAATCTCCTGCAGCTGACCGTTGAGCAAGTGCATGAGCTGTTCGTTGTCGCGGGCGTAGAGTTTCACGAGCATGGTGTAGGGGCCTGTGGTGAAGTGGCACTCCACCACTTCGGGGATGTGCTCCAGCCGCTTCACCACCTCTTTATACATAGAGCCGCGCTCCAGGTTGATGCCCACGTAGGTGCAGGTGCGATAGCCCAGCGACTTGGGGTTCACATCGAAGCCGCTGCCTGTGATGACCTCGTTGTCGATGAGGCGCTGTACGCGCTGGTGGATAGCGGCTCGTGACACGCTGCACTCGGCTGCCACATCCTTGAACGGAATGCGGGCGTTCTTTGACAGGATACTGAGTATCTTCTTGTCAAGATTGTCAATTTTTTCCATATAATGGTGGTTACAGATTACTTTCTGTTAGCAAAAGTACGGAAAATAATCGAAACAAACAACAAAATGCGCAAAAATATTATCATTTTTGCGCATTTTGCTAATATTTTGCCGTTTTAGTGGCTGTTCTCTATTTCTCTATTCCCACCAGTTCCACGTCGAAGATGAGCATGGAGTAGGGCTTGATATTGCCCGTGTTGCGCTCACCATAGGCCAGTTCGTAGGGAATGTAGAGCTGCCATTTCGAGCCCACGGGCATCATGGTGAGGGCCTCTGTCCAGCCCTTGATGACCTGGTCGGCACGGAAGGTGGCGGGCTTGTCGCCGTGCTTGGCCGAAGCGTCGAACACGGTGCCGTCGACCAGTCGGCCTTCATAGTTCACCTGCACCTTGTCGGTGGTCTGGGGCACCTGGCCTTCACCCTTCACCAGCACCTTGTATTGCAGTCCGCTGGGCGTGGTGATGACTCCTTCCTTGGTCTTGTTCTCGGCCAGGAACTTGCGTCCGGCATCGCGGTTGGCACCGTAGAGTTTCTCGTTCTTGGCCTCTTCGTTGGCCTGGCGCTTATCCCTGAAGAAGGTCTCGGCCTTCTGCTGAATCATGACGGTGGTGTCGCCCAGCAGGGCATCGGTGAAGCCACGATAGAGCACGCTTTTGACGATGGTGTCGGGCGTGTCGGTGAAGTCCTTCTTCATGCTGGGCAGCATGCGCTGTGCCACCTGGTTGGCAATGTCCATGCCCATTACGCGGGCCTTCTGGCGAGGGTCGTCGCTGTTCATGGCCACTTCCTTGAAGCCAGTGATGAAGTCGGCCATGTAGGCGGTGTCGACGCCTTGTTGCAGGATGTACTGCATGAGTCCGTTGGTGAGCGACATGCCTGCGGCATAGCTCAGCGAGTCGCTGCCGTTTGTGAGCACGACGGGTACCACCACGGTAGTCTCATCCTTCTTCTTCTTGTCCTTCTTCTTGGCAGCCTGGGCTGTTCCAAAAGCGGCACCCGCCAGCAAGGCGAGTGCCACGATGAGTGTCTTTTTCATATTCGGAGATTACTTCACTTCGATGAGTTCAATCTTGAAGATCAGTGCTGAGAAAGGCTTGATCAGACCCGACTGGCGCTCGCCGTAGGCCAGTTCCTGCGGGATGTAGACTTCCCAGATAGAACCTGCGGGCATGTGGGTGAGAGCCTCGGTGAAGCCTTTGATGTTGCGGTTGCAGGTAACGGTGTAGGGCTGGTTGCGCTTGTAAGAGCTGTCGAACACGGTGTCGTTGATGAGGCGGCCCTCATAGTGCATCGTCACGGTCGAAGTGTCGGCAGGAATCTTGCCCGTTCCTTCCTTGATGACCTTGTACTGCACACCGCTGGGCAGCGTCACGACGCCTTCCTTCTTGGCGTTCTCAGCCAGGAACTTCTCGCCTTCCTCCTTGTTGGGCTTGTAGACCTTCTCCATTTCGCGGGCCTTGATCTGCTGCATCAGTCGCTGTGCGGTCTCTCCGGCCTCTTCCATGGTCATCAGGCCCTTCTTGCCGGTGGTGGCTGTGATGAAGCCTGAGAGGTAGTTCTTCATTGAGATGGTCTGGGTAGAGTCGTCGCCGAAGAGCTGGTAGTTGATGCCCTTCACCATCTGGTTGCTGATCTGCTGGCCAATCTGGATGCCGGCGAAGTAGGCGGCCTTCTTCTTGTTGTCGCCAGCCATGGCACCGTCGTTCAGACCTTTGACAAAGTCGGCCATGTAGGCGGTGTCAACGCCCAGCTGCATAACGAGATAATCCTTCAGGCCCTGGGTCTGCGACATGCCAAGGGCGTAGCTCACTGTGTCGACGTCGCTCTTCAGGTTGGCCGTCGGAGCACCACCGTTGCACGAAGTCATCGTGGCGGCTGCAATGGCCATAGCGGCCATGAATGCAAATTTCTTCATTTTTCTTTGTTGTTGTTTTAATATTTTTATGTGAATGTTCTCTTTCCGCTTGCAGGGTTACACCACCTCGATGAGTTCCACGTCGAAGATGAGTGCTGCATAGGGAGGGATGAGCTGACCGGCACCACCCTCGCCGTAAGCCAGGCGGTAGGGGATGAAGAAGCGGTACTTGGCACCCTCCTGCATGAGCTGCAGGCCTTCGGTCCATCCGGCAATGACCTGCTGCAGTCCGAACACGGCAGGCTCACCGCGCTGCACCGACGAGTCGAACACGGTGCCGTCGATAAGGAATCCCTCGTAGTGGCACTTCACCTGGTCCTTGGCCGTGGGCTTCTTGCCGTTGCCCTCGCGCAGCACCTGGTACTGCAGTCCGCTCTTCAGTGTCACCACGCCGTCCTTCTTGGCGTTCTCGGCCAGGTATTTCTCGCCTTCCTCGCGGGCTGTCTTGCCTTTCTCGGCACGCTCAGCCTGCATCTTCTGCTCCTGTTTCTGGAAATATTCCTGCACAATCTGCTGTGCTTCGCGGTGTGAGACCTTCAGTTCGTGGCCTTCGAGCACGTCGCGGATGGACTGTGCAAAGTCGTCTACGTTCAGGTCTTTGGCACCCATCTGTGCCAGTTGTTGTCCGATGCCCAGACCCAGGGCATAGCTCAGTTTGTCCATTTTTTTCTATGCTTTCTATTATTAATATGTACGTGTACTTTTAAAAAATCGTGCAAAATTAGTAATAAATTTTGAAATCCTCATGCTCTTTCGCTAAAAATCACTATTTTTGTAGAGTTTTAATACATCGACGATTATGAAAAAGAAAATTGTAGTACTGACTGGAGCAGGCATGTCGGTGGAAAGCGGACTGAAGACATTCCGCGATGCCGACGGCCTGTGGGAGGAATATCCGGTGGCCCAGGTGGCCACGCATGAGGGCTGGGAGGCCGATCCCACACTGGTGACCAACTTCTATAACATGCTGCGTGGCAAGTGTCTGAACGTGAAGCCCAACGAGGGTCACCGTTTGGTGGCTCAGCTGGAGGAGCGCTACGACGTGACGGTGGTGACGCAGAACGTGGACAACCTGCACGAAGCGGCCGGTTCGTCGCATGTGGTTCACCTGCACGGTGAGCTGATGAAGGTGTGTTCGAGCCGTAATGTCGACGACCCGCGCTACATCCGTCAGCTGACGAAGGACGACTACATCGTGGAGCCTGGCACCAAGGCTGGCGACGGCTCGCTCTTGCGTCCCTACATCGTGTTCTTTGGCGAGGCCGTGCCTAACATCAGCGTGGCTGCCGACGAAGCCCAGCAGGCCGACATCTTCGTTATCATCGGCACCAGCCTCAACGTCTATCCGGCTGCCGGGCTCATCCACTATGTGCGCCCCTCGGTGCCTATCTATCTCATTGACCCGGCTCCTATCCATGCCGGAGACCGTGTGCAGCAGATACAGAAAGGTGCCTCTGAAGGCATGCGCGAGCTGTGGAAGATGCTCATGGAGTGACAGGCCGTTTTCAGCTGAGCCTCGGTTGCATCGTAACTGAGGCTCCATTGTGAACTAACTAAGCCTCAGTTGTGATGCAACTGAGGCTTAATTGTAACATATTGATTCACAGACGCTTGCAATTTATTTTCGAGTAGAAAAAGAAAGAAAGTCCATTTTTTTTGCAGGTGTCGGATAATTGTGTTAATTTTGCACGCCGATAGCGAAAAACTATCAGCCTAAAAGCCAGTTTTCATGAGCAAAATTGAGATAAAAACGGTGGAAAACCGTCGGCAGCTGCGACAGTTCATCCAGTTTTACTACGACTTGTATCGTGACTGTAAGCAGGCCGTTCCCTTCATTTTCTTCGACGAGATGGCCACGCTGAGGAGCGACCGCAACCCGTCGTTCGAGTGCTGTGACGCGCGTTACTTCATGGCTTTCCGCGACGGGCGGATGGTGGGCCGCGTGGCTGCCATCATCAACCGCCGGGCCAACGAGCGATGGAACATCAGGCAGGTGCGTTTCGGGTGGTTCGACTTCATTGACGACCTCGACGTGTCGCGTGCCTTGCTCGATGCCGTGGCACAGTGGGGCCGTGAGCAGGGCATGGACCAGATGGCCGGGCCGCTGGGCTTCATCGACACCGACCGCGAGGGCATGCTGGTCGAAGGATTCGATGAGTTGTCGACCATGTATGTGAACTACAACTACGACTATTATCCGCGCCATATAGAGCAATTGGGTGGTTTCCGCAAGGACAACGACTACCTGGAATACAAGGTGACCGTGCCTGAAGTGGTGCCCGAGAAGTTCAGCAAGATTACCGAGATGGTGAAGCAGCGCTACGGGCTGAGGGTACACAAGTTTACACGCCATGAACTGGTGGACGAGGGCTGGGGCCGCGAAGTGTTCAACCTGGTGAACCTGACCTACAAAGACTTGTACGGTTTCTCACAACTGAGCGAGCGGCAGATAGACAAGCTCGTTGACGATTATATCAAGCTGGCCGACCTGAACTTGGTCACTGCCGTGATGGACGGCGACCGCATGGTGGGTTTCGGTGTGACCTTCCCTTCCTTCTCAAAAGCGTTGCAGAAGACGCGCGACGGCCGTCTGCTGCCCCTGGGATGGTGGCACATGCTGCGCATACTGAAGTGGCACAAGACCGACACCGTCGACCTGCTGCTCATCGGCGTGCTGCCCGAATACCGCCAGAAGGGAGCCAATGCGCTCATCTTCGACGACCTCATCCGGCAGTTCCAGCGCTACGGTTTCCGCTGGGCCGACGCCATGCCGCAGATGGAGCGCAACGAGGCCGTCCGCTCACAGTGGCAGTATCTGGAGGCGCGTCAGCACCGCCGTCACCGCTGCTACCGCAAAGACATTTGATTGTAGGGGGAAAAACGAAGGAGTTTTGGCAACGTGTCAAAACTCCTTCGTTTTATGAATCTTATCCGAAAAACTCTCCGTCGCCCTGCTGATGGTCGTAGCTGCTGCCGTCGAAACAGTGGGTGCAGACTTGAGACTTGGGCAGACCGATGGAGGCGATGAGGTCCTCAATCTTGGCAAACTTGAGACTCGACAGACCCAGACGGCGTGCAATCTCGTCGACCATGCGCTGATATTCCGGTGAGTCGGAGGTGGCATATTGGTCCAGCTTGGCCTTGTCGTCGCCCTCGAAGTCCTTGATGATGCGACGTGTGATGAGTTCCAGGTCGCTCTTGCTGCTGGTGAAGCCGATGAACGGACATCCGTAGACCAGTGGCGGACATGATATGCGCACGTGAACTTCCTTGGCACCATTGTCGAAAAACTCCTTCACATTGTCGCGGAGCTGTGTGCCACGCACGATGGAGTCGTCGCAGAACACCACGCGCTGATCCTTCAGCAGGGCGGCGTTGGGTATCAGCTTCATCTTCGCCACAAGGTCGCGGCGGCTCTGGTTGCCAGGGGTAAAGGAGCGGGGCCACGTGGGTGTGTACTTCAGCACGGCACGCTTGTAGGGTATCTTGGCACCGTCGCTGTAGCCCAGGGCCATGCCTACGCCACTGTCGGGGATGCCGCATACCAGATCGGCCTCTACATTGTCCTTTTCGCCCATCATGCGGCCGTTATTCTCGCGCACCTGTTCGGTGTTGATACCCTCATAGCAGGAAGAAGGGAAGCCATAGTAGACCCACAGGAAGGAGCAGATTTGGCAGCGCTGGAAGGCTGGCTGAATCACTTCGATGCCCGTGGCGCGTAGCCGCACAATCTCTCCGGGACCCACGTCGCGCAGCGGCTTGTAGCCCAGGTTGGGGAAGCTGGTCGTCTCGCTCGATACGGCGTAGGCACCTTCCTTCTGTCCGATGACAATAGGCGTGCGTCCCAGGAAGTCGCGGGCGGCGATGATGCCGTCCTCGGTGAGGATCAGCATGGAGCAACTGCCCTTTATCTTATGGTAAACACGGTTGATGCCGTCCTGAAATGTGTTACCCATGTTGATGAGCAGGGCCACCAACTCGGTCTGGTTGATGTTGTTCGCCGACATCTCGCTGAGGTGCATGCGCTGTTCCAGCAGTTCGTCGGCAATCTCGCGCAGGTTGTTGATCTTCGCAACCGTGACCACGGCATAGCGGCCTAAGTGGCTGTTGACGATGATGGGCTGCGGGTCGGTATCGCTGATGACGCCCAGTCCCTGACTACCGTGGAAGGTGTCAAGCTCGTCCTCGAATCGGGAACGGAAATAGTCGCGCTCCAATGAGTGAATGGAACGGGTGAAGCCACGCTCCTGATCGAACGTTACAAGACCTGCACGCTTGGTGCCCAAATGTGAGTTGTAGTCGGTTCCGTAAAACAAATCGTTTACGCAATCTTTGGTTGAAATGGTTCCGAAAAAGCCGCCCATAGGTGTACTTGCTTTCTTTTTTGTGGTTTATGGCCGCGAAATTACGAAAAAAACGGCATATTGCCGAAGCAAAATGCCATTTTTTTTATAATCGAGGCTCAATTCTTGACGAATGTGGTCAACGGTCACTCTCAATCAGGCGCAACAGATGGTCTACGGCTTCTTCTTCGGGAATGTTCTTCTCCACGCATTCCTTTCGGCGGTAGAGCGAGATCTTGCCGCGTCCGGCTCCCACGTAGCCGTAGTCGGCATCGGCCATTTCGCCGGGACCGTTGACAATGCAGCCCATGATGCCGATTTTCAAGCCGACCAGATGGCTGGTGGCGGCCTTGATGCGACGGATGGTGTCCTGTAGGTTGTAGAGCGTGCGGCCACAGCCCGGACAGCTGATGTATTCAGTCTTCGTGAACTTGATGCGGGCGGCCTGTAGGATGCTGTCGGACAGAGCCGACAAGTCCTGAACGCTGAAGGCAGGATTCAGAATAACCAGATTTGTGGCCTTACGGTCGATGAGCAGTGCGCCTACTGCCATGGAGGCTTTCAGCTGCAGGGTCTCCCAGTCTGGGGCATCAACGCTGAGTGTGATGGTGTCGTCTTTGATGTTGGCTTCAGCCTCGGCCCGCAAGGTAGTGCATTCGGGTATCAGTTCGACCAGTTTGCGGGCCACGGGAATCTCTGCCTCAGGCTCTTCTGAGAGCGAAACGCGGATGGTGTCGCCGATGCCTTCGGTCAACAGGGCACCAATGCCCACCGCACTCTTGATACGTCCGTCCTCGCCTTCACCGGCTTCGGTCACTCCCAAATGCAGCGGGTAGTGCATGTCTTCGCGGTCCATGGCCTCTACCAGCATGCGTACGGACTGTACCATGACCACAGTGTTGGATGCCTTGATGGAAATGACAACGTCGTTGAACTGCTGCCGACGGAAGATGCGCAGAAACTCCAGGCAGCTTTCCACGATGCCTGCGGGAGTGTCGCCGTATCGCGACATGATCCTGTCGCTCAAGGAACCGTGGTTCACGCCGATGCGTACAGCCGTGTGGTGCTCGCGACATATATTAATAAAAGGTGTAAGGCGCTCCTCTATCTTTGTGAGTTCGGCCTGGTATTCCTCGTCGGTGTACTCCAGTTTTTTGAAGGTACGGGCCGGATCCACATAATTGCCGGGATTGATGCGCACTTTCTCGCAGTACTGGGCGGCTACGTCGGCCACACGTGCGTTGAAATGCACGTCGGCCACCAGTGGAGCCGTGTAGCCGTCCTGCTTCAGCCGGGCCGAGATGTTCTTCATGTTCTCAGCCTCACGGGTACCTTGGGTAGTCAGTCGCACCAGTTCTCCACCTGCATCGATGATGCGCTTGGCCTGAGCCACGCATGCCTCGGTGTCATTCGTGTCGGTGGTGTTCATCGACTGCACGCGAATAGGGTTGTTGCCGCCGATAGACAGAGGCCCCACGTGGCAGACACTACTAATTCGTCTTGTACTCATACTTCACCTCTGCCAGTTCCTTGTTTGCTTTCTCAATCTTTGCCTTCAGCCCGCTTTTATAGGCTTCAAGGCGTTGAGCCAGTGCTTCGTCGCTGAGGGCCAGCATCTCTACGGCCAGGATGGCGGCATTCTGGGCACCGTTCACACCTACAGTTGCAACTGGAATGCCCGGTGGCATCTGTATGATGGAAAGCATGGCATCGAGTCCGTCGAGCATGCCCTTGATGGGAACACCGATGACGGGCAGTGTGGTCGAGGCGGCGATGACGCCTGGTAGTGCGGCAGCCATGCCTGCACCAGCAATGATAACACGCAGACCGCGTTCCTTGGCGGTGCGTGCAAACTGCTCAACCGCATCTGGCGTGCGGTGGGCCGAGAGTGCGTTGACTTCGAAGGGCACCTGCAGCTCGTCAAGAAGCTTGCAGGCTTTCTCCATGATGGGCAGGTCGCTTGTGCTGCCCATGATAATGCTGACTTGAGGGTTCATACAGATAGGATATTATTGGATTTGATTGAATGTTACAGGAAAATGATGCCTAAGATGGCACAGACGGCGCCGACGATAAACCCCGCGACAACCTGTCCGAGCGTATG